>PBFM01000047.1 GCA_002718655.1 Fidelibacterota bacterium | reverse complement strand
GAGGCATCTTTTGGTTTATATTAAAAATATTATTTTATTTTCTTTTTTGATATTTATATCTTGTGATAAAGATGGTACTATTGTTCATAATGAACCTCTTATTCATCAGTCTTCAGTAGATGGTAGGGATTACTCTGTCCCAAATCAGGATATTACGCTTGAGGGAGATGGTTGCTCTGGAGATAATTTATGCTATGATGTTTATGATGTGTATTATGATTTTTCAAACTCAAATGGATTTGAATTTGATTATTATAAATTTAATTATGCCCAAATTCAAGAAGGTGCTCCTCACGATGTTAATACGGATGTATTAACGCTTAAATCATTTAATAATACATGGCTATTAGGTGTTCCTGGTTCATCTATTTCAGATAATTCTGATAATCAAGTCTTAATTGTAGATAATGATGGTGAATCTTATTCCTTTACAACACAAAGCATTATTGAGCAAGTGGATGATCCTGCATATTGTACACATGATAATGACCCAGTTGAATGTGATGATATTATAAAATATACTGGATCAGAAATAAGCTTATTATCAAGTCAGTTAGAAAATATCGAAGAAATAAAATGGAATCCAAGCGTGGGTAAATATAATATTGATGGCATTCAATCGGATCAATTTAGTCAATCATATTTATATGTTCAGCCATATGAAGAAATATATCTTGTATCAGTTATTGACCCCGAGCAATATGATATTTTTGGTGATCTGATTCTAGTAGATCAAACAGAAACAATAAACAGGCAATATGATATTGAAGCTCTTTTAGATAATGGTGATGCTATTGAAGTATCAAGAGAAGCAAGATATTATACTCAGTATTCATATTTAGACCCTATTGATGCATTAGTATCTCAGGAAAACACTGACTGTAATGATAATTATCAAGTTGATGCTACTGACGAATGGGTTATTTTTGATGGCTATTATGATTCACCATCATTTGAAAGATGGTGTACAGAATCTCCAGGTGGAGTATTTAATCTTGATTCTACGGTTTTATGTAATTCATCTTGTGAATTTATTTATGACTGTGCATCTCTAACTACTGAAGACTGTGAGGCTTCAGCTAATTGTGAATTGAAAGAGACTGAAGTCGCTGAAGTTTATTTATGTGAGCATATAGGAGTTAATGCATGTAATTCTTTAAATAAGAGTGATTGCAATGAAGTCTTTAGTTGCTCTTTAGATGATCCGGTAGAGATAGATTGCAGTAGTTATGAAAACCCTGAAGATTGCGCTAGTGGTAATGAGTGTACATGGGATCTTAGCAATTCTGAGCCATCTTGTAAACATAATTGCACTTTTTTAACCGTTGAAGAATGTAATATTTCTGAGGACTATGATTGTATATTGACAGATTCTGGAGAAAGTGAATTATCTTGCGATGTGTATGATGATTTTACATGTGATTTTATCAATACTGTTTCATCATTAAATATGGAAGATTTTTGCTGGGAATATTATGATGGCAATGAAACATATGGATTTTCTGATGATAATAGGCTGACAGGGAATTGCTATACTACTACTAATCCAAATTCAAAAATACAATATTTATCGGGAGATTTACAGCAATATCAATTAACGTTTTGTGATAGAGGGAATAATTATTATGATCCAGCAGAATATTTTATTGATCAATATCCAGATGGTGTATTTGGTGAGAATTTAAATCAAGGAGTTGAGCCTTTCGAGGATAGAAATTGTAATGATGAATATGATGATGCTGAAATTATTTTAACAGGAGTTAGCGAAGGTGATTGGAGTGATGATTGCTCTGGTTATGTTTCATCTAGATTGGGTGAAGAATTTTGCGATAAAGGGAATGGTATTTGGGATCGTGAAGAAGAGAAACATCCCATTTGTTTATCTGGTTCTGAAGGAACTCAAGGGGTATATAATGTTGATTATCAGGATTATCAATGTATGTTTGAGCTTGCTGATAAGGATGATAAAATAATTGTTGATTATTTAGATCAGAGCAATCCAGTTGCACTCACTTCTATTTTCCCAAGGGCTAGTTTTTACGATACAGGTGCAGATGGATGTTATGATATATTTGAAGATGGTTTAGGTGGCTGTTTATGTGAATTTAATAATTGCTCTGACACTATTCCTTCATGTGAAGATTATTTAACTAGCTTAGGCTTATGGAATGGAGATCAAGTTGTTGTTGATGGTGAAGCATTTTCTTATGGCAATGAAGGAGAATCTTATTTTACAGGAGATGTAAATCAGGATGGCGAGATTACTGCTATTGATATAGCTCTTTTATTATCTGAGAATGAGGAATCTCCTTATAATTATGGAGAATGTAATAATGGTTATTCAGGAACAGAGGAAGATTGTTGTATCCACCAGGGTTGCGATTGGAATAGTGAAAGTGGATGTACTTTTGATAATGGTGATGCCATAATAAATTGTCCTGATTTTTCATGGGAACAGCGTTTGGACCCAAATTGCGATAACTATCAAACACTTGATGCTGCTTGCAGCTCTTCGTCTGAAACAGAATTTAATGGTGCATTTGAAGGTATATATATAGATTCTGATGGTAACACTCAGGACACAGGTGGTCTTGAATTATCGCATAACTATATAAATTATTCATTAGCTCCGAATGATGATGAGGAAGAGGTAGATTCTGATTATATAATTTCTATGGAGGAATATTGCGCGTTAAATGAGTCAGAAAAATTATCTTATAGTTCTCATTATTATGATGAGCCTACTATTGTTTCGCGATATATGGATTACAATGATGATGGAAGTGAAGGCGGAGATGTGATGAAAATTATTAGACATGAAAATTATTCTAAAGACTATAAAACTAAAGCAGCTATAATTGAATCCAGAAATTCTTTACGTTCTCATCCAATTATTGATCAAATTAATTTTGATGATGAAAATTTAAGTGTATGTTTTGATTTGGAGGTATCTAATTGCGAAGATAATTCAGAATATACTTGGTGTTCTTGGGATAGTGAAAATGATGTTTGTGAAGTTGATAATATTTACGCATTGAATACTTACAATTCTATGATAAATAATCACAATATTGTAAAAACTGAATTTATCAATTCCTCAGGTCAGCCTGATTATGATTATATGGTTTATGCGAAAACTGATAAAGATATTGTTAAAATGATACACCCATATTATCATTTTGGTAGTAGCGATCAACTTCCAAATGATTTAGATGATTTTGATGAAGATCAATTTTGGCAAGGTATAAATTTAGTCCCAGATACTGTGATTTATAGCTATGATGGAAAAATAGTTGCAGGTCAATATTTTCATTCGCTTTATTCTGTTGATACAGAGCAAGCTAAATACAAAGTAGCTAAGGAGTATGCCGTATATGACACAACAGCTACGCTTGTAAATAAAGTTGATGATCCTAAATGTAAAACTTTTATTACTCAAAATGATTGTCAAAATGCTGATGAGTTTTGGTGTGATTGGAATGCTGATTTAGGTGATAATGGGGAATGCTATACGGCAATTCAGCAGAGCAATATAACAGATTGTCTACTAGTATCACGTATTGTTGAAACAACAGCAATAGGGACTAATATGAGTTTTCAACTTAAAAGTGATTCATATTTTAAGTCAGGTTATGGCTTAGTAAAAGAAGACTTATTTATTCATTGGGATGATGTACCATGGCTTGAATCATCCTTCACTCCTATTTCATCTATAGAGTATGTTACGCCAGCATCAGGAAGTTCACCTATACTTTCAACTTCCCAGGGTAATATATTCTTTGATTATGAAATAATCGATGTTGAAGATTTTGAAAATATAGAAGATTTTAATTATAACCCATTTAAAGTCACCCATACTTTAGGTGTACAAAGGATTGAGTATCCTATTAATTTTTAATGATAAAAAAATATTTCATATTAATGTTTTTTATTTGTTCATTGCTTTTATCAGGTACTGACGGTACTCTAAGAGGGAAAGTTACAGATTCTGATGGTGCTGCTTTAGTTGGGACTCAAATATATATGCCTGATTTGGGCAAGGGTGCTATTGCAGATACTGATGGGAATTATATAATTCTTAATATTCCTGTAGGTGATTATGAAGTGAGATTTTTAATGATAGGTTATCAAACAAAAATTTATGAAGACGTAACAATCACTATGGATCAGACAAAATGGCTTAATCCTGAATTGGCAGATGCTTCAATTGAGGGTGAAGTTGTAAAAGTGTCTTCTGAGAGAGCTCTGGTAGAAAAGGGAACTACATCTAAAAAAGTAACTGTTAGTAAGGAAGCAATTGAAACACTTCCTATAAGAGATGTTACTGAACTTTATAATCTGCAATCAGGTGTAGTTAAGATTGATAGTAAGGCTAAAGGAGTTCCAGATCGTGCAGAAAAAGGATTAGAGGAGGTTCATGTAAGGGGTGGTCGTTCAGGAGAAATTGCTTACATGATTGATGGTATGTATGTAAGAAATCCAATTTATGGCGGTATTGGTAGCGGAACACGTTTAAATAAATTTGCAATAAGAGAATTTGATTGGCAACCTGGAGGATTTAATGCTGAATATGGTGATGCTATGTCAGCGGTATCTAACTGGCATACGATGAGTGGTGGAAATAAATATTCATTTAAATTTCAATATGATACAAGTTTATTAGGTGAAGCTTTGGGTAGTAGGTATGATGAGTTAAGGGATTATCATGATTATAATTTTGGTCTAGGTGGACCGGTTCCATTTATTAAAAAAATGAAGTTTTGGGTATCTGGTCAATCTACAAATAAAGGAGCTGAGTCAGTATTGAAATTTGACGATCATGTTTATCAGTATGCCCCAGGTCAACAGCTTTATTTATTAGATCTTATGACATGGTATGCGACCTCTTGTCCAACAGGAGATTGTATCGAATGGGTCGAGGGAAAGAATGGTCTAACATTTCCTTTTGATAACACTTCAGGATATAAGGCTTTTGGGTTTGATGCAACTAATGATTATTTTGCTAAATTGACTTTTGATATTACAAGTCAGCATAAAATGACTCTTTCAAAATGGATTGTGAATGCTCATAGAAAAATGTTTGGAGCTAATTGGATATATTGGGATGAAGGAAGGCAAGAAATTTTTAGAGATACCGATAGAACAGCATTTGAATTTAATCATACGATTAATCAAAGGTCGTTTTATACCTTGCGAGCTTCTGATTTCAATCAAGATCAATTTATTGGAGTTCGCTGGATAGACAGAGATAATGATGGTCTGCCTGATTGGTTTGAGAATTCACATCCTGCAGGTAAGGCGCCAATTTCTGATGTCAATAATCCAAATATTGTGCCATTTACATTCAATACTTCTAACTCAACAATTTATTATACTGAAAAAGATGGCCAAGGACCCTTGTCTTGGAGTAGTGGTTGGTATAAGGGCGCACCAGAGCCTGGTAATTATAATTGGGAAACAGCTGAAGATTTTATTGATACTAATTTTAATGGGCTGTATGATGGAGAAGGATCATCAGATATATTTAATGTAGATCAAAACCCAGATGGGACATTTAATGAAACAGATCATGATATTGATGGTGATGGACAGTGGGATGGACCCCAAATTGTAACTAAGTCTATATTTAGAGATGGAGATTATTGGCTAACACCTGAAATGTACGTGAATTCTAATTTACCTGAGTTTGGAAATGCAATGGGTGCATATTATGAGATCGAGGGATTATATCCTCAAATGACAACTGAAGCATATGAATATTTTAATTACTACACACATGCACGTTTCCAAAACGAAAGACCTAATGATTTATATTTTAAATATTATGGTGATTGTTATTATAGAGGTGATCTCACATGTGATGATTTAATATTTGGAGGAACTGATAGATTGTATAGTGAAACAAATGCACGTACTCAAGAAATTAGATTTGACTATACAAATCAGGCAACTGATAGATGGAGAGCTAGGGTTGGATTTGATTACAAAACTCATAAATTAGATTTTTATGAGATAACAAAGCCATGGGAAGATGCGAGTGCCTTTAGACAAAGATTTTCAGAACAGTGGAATGATACTGGAGTAGATGGTTATGAGTTTATTAACGCTACAAGCGATCAGTGCAATATCCCTGATGTTGGAGAAGGTAATGGAACATGGGATGGTCCTCAAGAAGCACTTAATCCATGTACTGGAGAGCTTGAATCATATCCTGGCGAAACTTTTGATGATTTTAATGGAGATGGAAAATGGAATTCTTATGTTGAGCCTGAAGAATTTTCAATGTATTTTCAAAATACTTATGAAGTTCCTTGGATGGTAATTAATGCAGGTGTTAGACTAGATGCGGTACAGTACAATACTAAAGTTTGGTCTGATGCTGAAGGGAATTACTCTCCTTATAGTCCACATTTTTATTATGATTGCGGTACAGATGTTTCTCTAAGCAATATTGCAGAGGAAGGTAGTGGTGTTCCTTATGGCGGAGTGATGTGTCCAGGAAATTATTATTTATATGATACAGATTTCAATAATTATTATGATATAGATGGTAGGCCAAATGAAATGGCCTATGATTGCAATACTAATCAGCCATTAGGAGAGGGTGTCCCAGGTTGTTATGCATGGGAAGGTCAAATTAGAATTTATGATGATTATGATTTTAACCCAAATTTTGATCCATCAGATCCTGAGAATGGTTTTACATCTTCACCATCAAATACAAATCAAGATGATTGGGAGCATTGGCAAATATTAAATGAAAATAATGCTAGTAAATCAGATAATAAAACAAGAGATGAAGGTGAGAGCACTACTTCAAAAATAGAAGAAGTTAATAATTATTCTATAGTGATGTTTAAAAATTCTGAATGGATATATAAGGTTAGTCCAAGAATAGGAATTAGTCATGTGATTGCTGATGGTGCGACCTTTACGTTTAATTATGGGCTGTATTATCAAACTCCTATATATGAATTTATTTACAGAAATGTAAGTAAACTTGAGGACCCAATTGAGGCTTTTCAAGATGGAGGTGGAAGTATTGGGAATGCTACAATGACGGCAGGTAGAACTCAGTCTTATGAATTAGCATTTAATGTGCAATTTAGTAGAAGGTGGGCATGCACTGCAGGTGTATGGGTAAAAGATATGGACCAATTAACTACTTTTGATAATTATAATTCCGGTATTTATGAATATGCTGTTACTAAAAATGGTGATTTTGGAACTGCTGTTGGCTATGATTTTACGGTTGAGAACAGGGGGAGATTATTTAGTACAACAATTCAGTATACCTACTCTTATGCAAAAGCTAGCAGTGAATATGATTCAGCAGCTTTCGGATCATTAGAGTATGATGCTCCTCAGCAAGAAACTCTTATGCCTTTTGATAGAACGCATGATTTAACATTATCTATGTACTCAACAAAATTACCGTGGGGATTAAATGGAGGTGTAACTGCATTTTTACAATCAGGTGAACCTTATACTCCAATGATTTTTGAAGGCAAGGACCCTAAACTTGATTTGAAAAATAAATATTCTAAAAGGGCGCCTGCTATGATTACAATGGATGTATCATTGTCTAAAGGTTTTAAATTAGGGAAAAATAAATTTATGGTTGGAGCAAATGTTTTTAATTTATTTGACAAGCCTTATCCAATAAATATTTATCCTTTGACTGGAAAGCCAGATAGTCCAGGTGAATATTATGAAGATACAATTGGATTAGAAAGATCTAGTCAGATCTATGATAGGCCATGGTATTATTCAAGTAATCGAGAAATTAATTTTTTTATAAGAGTGGAGTTTAATTAATGTTTAATTATATAAAAATATTGATAATTGCTTTGTTCGTAGCATTCCTTTGTCCTGCAGATAAAAAATTAAATACTAATAGTACCTATCATCCATGGTCAAGTTCAATGTCATATAGTACATACAATGATTATAGGGCAATTAATTCATTTGAAAGACCGAATAATCCATTGTTAGATCGTGCCTTTGGATATTTATTAAAAGGTAAAGCTCAGGCAGCTCTTACTAATTATGGTAGATTTATTGATTGGGATTATCATCCGCCAGGACTTTGGGGGAATTATACCTATTTACCTGCTGTTGCATTTGTTGCAGGTGTGCCTGGACAAAGTTATACTTATAATTATACATGGTATACAAATGAAGACGATGAAGATTGTCCTAATGGTGGTGATGATTTTACAATATGGTGTTCTGAGGAAGCCTATTATGATGCAACTGGATCATATTCTGGTTTTTCTTGGTACGAAAATGAAAGTCCTAATGGTGATGAAAACAATGTTTTTGTTAGCGTTGTATTTGAAGCAATAAATGATGATGGTATATTAGGAGAAAGGTTGTGCTCACCATATCAGCTTGAAGATCAAGATGTATGTATTAATGGTCAATTAAATTCAGATAATCAAATGCAGCAAGGTGGATGTTATGAGGAATGTGACATAGCAGACCAAAGTTCATTAACGCCTACACAGCAGCTGTGTTATAATACATGCTATCAAGAATGCCTTATATCTGAATGCGTAGATGATAATGGCGATATCTTAGAAAATACATGCTTTTTTTCAGAAATAAATCAATTTTGTGTCGCTGATGGCTATGAAGGAAAGATTATGATCAGTTTACCTAATGATGAAAATACTACGCCAAATAAGTCTAATGTGTATAATACTGAGCCGCAAGGTACAGGCGTTGGATTTGTATATCCCTGGGCAATGAGACCTGCTTTAGATAAAAGATTAGATGATTTTGACCTGTATCAGTATGGAGAAGATAAAGAAGAATGGACAGCAGATGATGAGTATGATTATTATGGAGCGAATGTAGCGGAATCTTGGTTTTCGAATTGGCCCCAATCATCAAATACTGATTGGCATGCAGCGTCAGGTTCACGATTAAGCACACATAATACAGATTATGATGAGAATGACTTTTTTACTTCTATACCTTACCTTGATTTAACTAATAAGCCTGTTTTGGCCCATAGTGAATATAAGGATACATGGCCTACTGGGTATAATTCATTCGGAGAGCTTGCACCAATTTGGCCTGGATGGAATGCTGATAAATATAGTCCTGATATTGGTAAATATGGAGATGGGTGCTTCCCTCAGAAAAGATGGAATGATGAATGTTGGATAAAAACAGATCCAGCTCTTGAACAATTTATTTCTGATAATGATGTATATATGGAGTTTGATGATCGCTGGGCTCATCGAGGCAATATGGTGAGTAATAATGAATATCAGCAAACAGGTTACCCTATGGGTTTAAGAGTTATGGCTGAAGCTCATTCATATGGTATAGAGTTTGCTGAAGATATTTTGTTTGTAACTGTTCAAGTTAGAAATGAGAGTGGTGATGGTTGGTGTGCTTATACAAAAGATAGCAGTGGAAATAAAGAATATATAACTGATTATAATGGAAATAATATTTGTGGTGATGCTATGGTAATGCCAGATGGAACAAAAATAAATCAAGGGAAGGGTTTTACTTACAGAGGAACTTCAATGGGTTTTTATATGGATGCCGATGTTGTAACTTCAACAAAACAAGGTAGTTTTGGAGTTCATTCTAATGATGATGATTTTATGGAATATTATGATTGTAAAATAAATGATCCAAATGGTTGTGATTTTGTAAATGATGATTCGCTGAGGGTTAGTATTGCAATGATTTATGATTATGATGGGCAAAGTAATGCAGCTTCTGATGTTGGGATTGTAGCAACACAATTATTGGATTCTCCTTATGCAACTGAAGAGGTTGAATTAGCTGATAATGTTACTATAAGTGTTGGTGAAAAACTTAAAATGACAGATTGGCATTGGTTTTCTTGGTATACAAGGCCAGGAGTTGTTAATGATGAGACCTCAGGTGTTTCAGCAGGGTATCCTGGTGGGGCACAAGCTAGAAATAAAGAAGAAATTCAATATAAATTAATTCGTGGTGATACAACAAATTTATCTGAAAACGAAAAAAAATGGTATTTTCATACTCCTAACCCTACGCTCGATGATCATGAATTTGATTTAAATCCTCATTTTGATTCTTTAGAGGGTCTTACTCAAACAACGTTTTTTCAGACAGATCCTGATGGTCTTGATTGTGTTTTAATGATGAGCAGTGGGCCTTTTAGCATAGAGGTAGGTGAACAAGTTCCATTTTCATTTTGTTTGATATGGGGTCAAAATTATACTGATTTGATTAAAAATGCAAAATTTGCACAATTGATGTACAATAGTCATTACCAGGGTTATCAGGGGCCATCAATTCCAACACTAACTGCAACAATTGGAGATGAGAATGATGGTGTTGATGAAGATGGAAATGATATACAGCATCATTGTATTAACCTAAGTTGGGATAATATTGCTGAAGGATCAACGGATGTTGTAACAGGATATGCAGATTTTGAAGGCTATAAATTATATAGAAGTACTGATGGAGGTTTGACATGGGGTGATCCCCGGTCTGATTTAGCTATTCCTAGTGATCCTGATTCATGGCTACCGCTTTTAAATCCAGAAACTAATACAAGGGCTGTTTTTCATTTAACAAAAGAGCAAGATGAAAAACATTGTACTTTTTCTAATGATTATCATGGTGACTGTAGTATTTCTAACCCAGAATATTATTTACCCAAGTCTTGTGCCGAGTTAGCTGTTGATGATACTAGCGGGGAGCTGTGTATGAATATAGGGAGTATTGATGAGTGTGATGGCAACTGGTATGATTGTATTGATTGTGAAAATTCGGATTGGCTAAGTTGTATTGCTCAATGTAATGGTGAGCAAATTTCAAAAGAGGCTCATTCGTTACTAGATGATGATGAGCAGTTAGATTATGTTCCAATTTATAGCGTTGTAGATTGCAATGTATATCCTTGGTGTGTAGGTGAAACTTGTCATGATGCTGTGCCAGCCCCATCAGAATCTATTCATCATGTTAGGGGCTATGATGTTTGTGGTAGAGATGATAATTATTATGAAGGCGGTATAGAATCACTTGGTGTATGTCATGATGAAAATAGTAATGAAAATGAGATAGGATTGAAACATTCATATAGAGATTGCGATATTATTGATGGCGTAGAATATTCTTATACTCTTACAGCTTACGATACAGGTATTCCAAAGGAATTTATAACTGAAATTAATGATGAATATGGCATTTTTAATCAAACCTTAAATTCTGCTAACCCGTTAGGTTTTGCCGCACCTTCAGGATATCGCTCAATTAGCTCGAGCAAGGGTAGATCTACAAATGATAAGAATTTTGTAACAGTAGAATCTGGAGCAAGTCCTACTAAAAATATTTCTGATAAAATTAATGTAGTTCCAAATCCTTACATTGTTCATAGCAGGTATAGTGAAACTGAATATACGAGGAAAATGCGTTTTACTAATTTGCCAGAAAAATGTAAAATAACAATTTATACAATATCTGGAGAAAAAGTTGTGTCCTTTAATCATGATAATCCTGAAGATGGAAATGCTTGGTGGGATGTTAGAACTTTAAACAATCAGGAAGTAGCTCCAGGGTTGTATGTATATACTGTTGAAAATCTTGTTTCCGGTTATGAGCATGAACAATTTGTTGGCAAATTTGCAATTATAAGATAATGAAGTCATTTAGAATATATTATTTACTATTATTTAGCTGCATGACATTGCTGCAAGGTACGGGTAATGTAAACTCTGTAACAAAAGTAGCTACAGCAGCAGCTAACTGGTTAAAGCTAGAAACTGGGACAAGAGCTATTGGTATGGGTGGCGCTTATACAGCTATTGGTCAGGGTATACAAGGCGTTCCTTATAATCCTGCGAGTCTTTCGTTTATAAAAAATAGTGAAGGATTCTTTTCAGTGACCAACTATTTTGCTGGTATTAATTATAGCGTTTTAGGTTTTGCTACTAATATGTCAGGCGTTGATCATGCTGGTATTCATATATTTGCTTTAGATTCTGGTGAGATGGATGTAACAACTGAAGACTATCCAGATGGTACGGGTGAGCAGTTTAAAATGACTGGTCTTTGCCTTAGAGGTACTTATAGTAAGATTATAACTAATAGGTTGCGTATTGGATTTACGGGAAAGTATATAAGAGAGCAAATCTATACAGCTTATATGCAATCATTTGCGCTAGATATAGGTTCAAGGTTTGATACAGGTCTATTTGGTTTTATGCTTGGTATGTCTATTAATAATTTAGGCCCAGAAGTAAAATATGATGGTGAAGCTTTAGTCGTGGAGTGTGATGATGATGCATCTCCTACGGGATATTGCGATCAGCAGACAGATTTTTTTCCATTACCTTTAACATTTAGATTGGGTGTTGCAAATTATATTATAGGTCCAGAGAGTACATTTTTAAAGTCAGATAAGCATAAATTTTTAATTTCTATGGATGCAATCAATCCGATAGATTATACGTTATATAGCGCTGTAGGTATGGAGTATACCTTTACAGATATGTTTTTTTTAAGGTTCGGAACTCACTTTGGTCATGATACAGCAAATACGAGTCTAGGTGCTGGCTTACAGTTGTCATCAAAGACTTTTAGCGTAGGTCTTGATTATGCTTATGTGAATTATGGAATATTAGATTATACGCATCAATTTGGATTGAATTTTGAGTTTTAAAAATGTACAGTAAAATAAAATATATATTAATTCTTTGCTTATCTTTTTCAAGTATGCTCTATGCTTGTACGAATTGTTATATTCCTGTTTCAAATGCTGGAGAAAATCAACAATGGGCTTCAGGTGCTACAGTAGTTTTGGATGGCTCATCATCCTATGACCCAGAAGGATCTAATTTAACGTATTTATGGACTTCTAATGATGAGTCTATTGTTTTAGAAAATAACACGTCTGCAAACCCAACATTTTCTACTATCTTGGGAACTACTTGTAGTAATAATCAAAGTTCATGCGATACGGATGCTGATTGCGAAGAGTCCCTTTGTGATGTAGGATCAAGTGCTGGAAATGCATGTAGTGTAGATGCTGATTGTGAAGAATTTACTTGTGCATTTGATTCATCAGAGACTTGTGTAGAAGATGCTGATTGTACAGCTTCTTTTCCTGGTGCATGTCAGAGCAATGGAGCAATTTGCAGTAGTAGTACAGGGGTTTGCGATTTATATAATTTAGATTATACCTTTTCATTGGTTGTAAACGATGGAGAGTTTGATTCTGAGCCTAGTACTGTAACTGTTCAAATTGTAGAAAACACTGCTCCTTTAGCAGCTGTTAAAAGAGATGATATAGAAGTTGTTAAAAATGAAGAATTTGTATTAGATGCAAGTGATTCTAATGATAATAATTCATTAACGGGTAATTTATTTTTTGATTGGATAGTTAAAGATGATTCTGATAATCTAAGTGATGATTTTGACGTATTATCTGGTGAAGGCGAATCTATAATTACATTAAAAGCTCCTCCTGTCACTGAGGATACTAGTTATGTAATTACTTTAAATGTTTGTGATACAGAAAATAATGTTTCTTGTGATGATTTAGATATAACAGTTGTTGTTATTTATAATCAAAAGCCAATTGCAATACCTGGAGCTAACCAAGATGTAAAACTTGGAGAAATATTTACTTTAGATGGAGGTCGCTCATATGACCCTGATTGTTTAGATGAAGATGGAGATGGTATATGTGATGATGGAAATAATGGTATAGTTAGCTATGATTGGACGCTTCCAGATGGTTGGACAGCTGTTGAAGGAAGTGAAACAGAGTCTTATCTTACAGTGCAATCGCCTCTAGTTGGAAATGATGGAGATTTGCATATAATTACATTGACTGTCTTTGATGGCACTGATTATTCAGTTGCAAATATAGGAAAAGAATTGTTTATATCTGATTATTGTGCGCATCCAGAAAGCTCTAATGGTTGGGCAATAGAGATTTATAATCCTACAGATGAGGTGATTAATTTATCAGATTATGGAATGATAAGCGAAAAGAACTTTTCAGTAGGCTCTATAACTAATGATAATACTTTGTGGGGCGATGTTTCTTGGGATTTTGAATCCTCTAGCATTGATCCTGGGGATGTTTTAGTACTTACATATAAAAATGGTAGTTCAAGTGTGGGTGAGTATTTAAGTGTAGACTCTAGTAATGATTTTACATTTAATTTTGAGCGTTGGTATTATAATTCTTCTAATGCTATGAAATTAGAAGGAAATGCAGCGTTTGCGCTTACTAAAAATGGTACAATTATTGATGCTGTAGGAAATGTTGAGTTCCCGGGAAATGGTTGGTCTGTTGCAGGTTTTGGTGAAGCCACAGCAGAAGCACAACTTATTCGAAAAGACACAGTAATTGAAGGCAATGCAAATGTTGATTGTTTAGATGGGCTTAATAATAATAGTTGCTGGAATCAATCAGCTGGAACAACCCAAGAAAATTCAGAATGGGTTTATAATGAAGATTCAGGTGATGAAGATTTTTGTAAAGCAAATTGTTGGAATTATGAAGGTTGTATGGACGTATGTTCTGATGAATATGATTTAGATTATTTAGTTAATAATAATGGTGAAGTTATTGGTGGACGTGTTGGTAGTTGTATAACGCTTCCTATCGAAGAGGGTGGATGTGGTATAGCAAATAATGTTACTGATTTTTTAGATGATACGGTTTTATCTCCATCTGAACTTGCATGTGCTGCCGTATGCTTAGAGGAGAAGCTTGAATGTGAACAGGATTGTTCTGATGCTATAACCGATCAGGAACTATTATGTAGAGAAGAATGTACAGCATATCATGGGAGTATTGATGATGTAAATTCATTAGAAACAATCGGTACGCATTATTGCGCTGTATGTGATAATGAGTTAACTATTACGCTTAAAGACAATGCTTCTCCTAATGCAAAATTAAGCTCTTCTGATTTTAGTGAAAACAATGGTATATGGTCTCCTTATTGGGATGCTGAAAAAGGATCTACCGTTGTACTTGATGCATCCAGTTCAAGTGATCCTGAAGGTACACCTTTAGAATTTACATGGACTTCAGAGACTCTATCTTGTTATAGCGAAGCTGGAGATGGTACTTGCAATGTTGATGCTATAGAATTTGTGTCCGATCCAAGTGTGTCTATTGAAAATGAAATTGTATTTTTTACTATCCCAGAGGCATTCCCTGGTAATGTAATTGATGATATTATTCTTACTGTAAGTGATGGAGCTCTAACAAATTCCCTAACTATTAGTATTGGTGTATCTGAAACTAACTTTGCTCCTGATGCTCAAATTGATTTTTTTAGTAGTGGTAATGCTGAGCATGCATTTTGCTTATCATCGGATCTTAACAATTTATTTTATCAATGTGTGATAGATAATGTAGTCGGTTCAGGAAGTAATACATATAATTGTTCTGATATAATTGATGTTGATAATGATGGAGTAGACAATGATGACTTAATTAATATTTATGATACTGTTAATGATAATACAGACTACGGTGGAGGGACATGGTCAAATGCAGAGAAATGCTACACTGATTGCAATGAAGAGTATTTTTTAATAGATGCGGGAGATCCTGAAACAGTTAATTTCTTTGAAGGATGGGTTGTTACATTAAATGGAGAAAATTCTACAGATAACACTAATACAGGTATTTTAACTTATTCGTGGTCTATATCAGCTGATGATGGCGGTCCTTCTGTATCGTTAGAAGATACGGATGGCTCAACATTAACGTTTACCTTACCTTTTATTGATGAGGATGATGTAGGTATAGATTATAATTATACAGTAAGTTTAGAGGTCTCAGATAATCATTTACAAAATAGTACTACCTATCCATTTACCTTGGTATCTAGAACACCTAAAGTTGTGCTTGCAAATACTGAATTTACAAATATATCTGAAGGTGGTTATGTTAGGTTAGATGCAAGTAATTCAGTTGATCCACTCGTTGGTGATGTTAGTCAGACATATGATCTTGAATATGATTGGGCTGAGGCTGTTTCTGATGCAAAGTCTATTTCTTTAACCGGAAGTGGATACTGTTCTGATAATAGTGCATTTTCTTGCGAAGATATTTTTTGCGATGAAAGCGCAACATGTATTCAAGATGATACTATTGATTTTGCATTAATTCCTAGGAGCATTGGGCAGGCAGTGGAGTATACGATTAATGTAGAGGCAACTAAAAAATATATCATCTCCTATAAATCTGATGAATATTGTACGTTGAAGGCTGACAATGATGGTGATGGAATTGATGGCTCTGAGGTAAATTCATATAATAGCTGTATTGATGATGAGTTTACCGAGGAATTGAAATCAGAGAAAAAACAAGTTAAAATTAGTCCAAATGTTATTGAGCCTGTTGCAAAACCAGGCTATACATATCAACATTTATGGCTTAATGATGATTTTAGTAGTACTTCAACGCCACATCCTAAGTTTACTGCAAATACACCTATTACTTTAAATGGATATAGATCTTTTGATCCTCAAGAAACTCCAGTTAAATCATCATATTGGGCCTATGACTGCAGTTTGGTAGATGCGTGTGATGATGAACCTGAGGATTGGGAAGAACCTCCAACAAACGAAGATCTAAGAGTCCTTGCCTTTTACCAGGAATCAAGTGATCCTTCTATAGAAGAATTATTAGTTCCTCTAGATGGATATGTTTTTAATTGGTCTCTTGATAATGATCCCGATTGGTCATCAAATGATGTTAATCCTATATATAACCCTGATGGTGGTACGGGTGCAGGTACTTATATATTCAATTTATTTATTGAAAATACTATTGAAGGAACAACCTCTGAGTCTGAAAGCGTTGAAGTTGTAGTTGTTGATAATGCAAATCCTGCGGCAGTAATTGGTGATTATAGGATTTATAATAGGTCTACGCCAGGATGGTATGACCCTCCAACTACAGCTGAGAATGCTGAGTTTAGATATTTGTATGGTGTAGATGGTTCAGATGATAGCAAGAACGATGTATTTAGAGCTTTGGTTGGGTCAAATTATTCTTTATCTGGTAAACATTCTTTTGATACTACTCCTTATCAGGATATAACATATACTTGGCAAGCTGTTTTAGTTGATGAAAATGGTAATTATACTAATAATAATGATATAATAATTGTGGATCCAAATGCAGAATCTATATCTTTTGAAATACCTAGCGACCTATGTTCTGGTGATGTAATATCTTTATCAGAGAAATCATGCTGTGAAAATAATAATGGTATTTGGACAGCTGACTATGAATGCCTTGTAGATGAAGTTGTAGTTAATAATTGGACAAAAGAAAGAGAATTATATTTTATATTGATGGTTTCTGATGATGCTTCCAATAGTTTATTAGATCCTTCTTCTATTACATCTAGTTCGGACTGCTTAGGAAAAAGTTGGTGTGTTGAATCTACAGTTGCTTATAGTTCTTATAGTGCTCCAGATCAACCATCGTTATTTGCAACTGTTGATCATAATAAAGTTAAGCTTGTTTGGAATAATGTGGCAGAAGAATCTATTGATGATTTAACAAAGTATGCAGATTTTCAAGGCTATAGATTATATAAAAGTATTGATTATGGTAATACTTGGATTAATATGTCTGATAAATCTATAGCTACTTATGAGACTGTAAATGGAGAAGAACAATTAATAAGCTGGGATCCATATGTGCAGTTTCATGCTACTGCTGAGAGAGATAGTACTTACTGTTTATATAAAAACGATTTTCAGAATTGCACGATTGATGATTTAAATCAAAGCACTCCTGGTGGAGCATATATAACAAGATTTGATAATATTAATGGAACCTTAGAGCTTGCTGATTTTCCAGAATATTCTAGCATAAATTATGGATCTACAGAAGTTGATACAGGTATCGTATCTTCATTTGTTGATGAAGATGTGATAGACGGTGTTGAGTATACCTACATGATAACCGCTTATGATGGCGGTGTTAGACCTCCTGCTGTTCCCATCGGTGGTAGCCTTGGAGAATCTATACAGAGAGGTAGGTTTGGTGATTATCAGATAGATCAACAGGGAAGTGTTAGTGATCAGTGGAATTCAAATATTTGGGCGGAAGGAAAGCCTTTACATTTATTTAAACAATTCGTTAAAGCTGATTCCTTTTATTTTTATAAGATGCATACTTATAATACTCCTAAATATATAATTTTAGAATCTTCTATTGGATGTAAAGATGAATGGGGAGCAAATTGCAATTCTGCAGATTTCCAAAATGCTTCTGGCACAGATGGCTTGGTATATAAATTAAAAATTCCTCAAGAATACATAGATGAAGGATTTATCACATTAGACTCTGAAAACAATATGGTTGAGAAAGAAATTAGTATAACAGAAAAAAATACTGTTTGGCCTGCCTCAAACCCTGATCAGTTTCCAGCAATGTATAGCTTGGAATCAGCTTTTTGCTCATCTGATACTAAATCTGATGATAAGAATTGTGTAACAGTTAGTCCTGGATATAAAGCTTCTAATGTTACATTTCCTGAGGACTCTGATCTTGATGAGTTTATTGCAAAAGATTGCGTTGCTATAGGTGATGGCGATAAATTTTATGAAATTATAGATGAATCTCAGTTTATTTCAGATCTAGTAAAACTTGAAATTAAAGCAGAGGGTGATGGATTTAATCCGCTAACATCTACAGGTTTTGAGAATTATTTAACTAATGACGCCTGTTTATATGCATATCGTGTTAATAAAAATGATTATGATGCCTCTAAAAGTGAATACTTGCCAATTGCATTACCATCAGATTCTAATAAATCATTAAGGGATGGCTATCTTCATTCTTATGTGGTGACTCAACATGATACGGATGCAAATTTAAATGTATATCCCAATGAAACCATTGACATCCAATATTGTGGAATATCTGATGGATGTTTTAATAATACGGGGACAGATAGTGTAGCTATTGGAGAAGAGTGTACAAGTGATCAGATATCAGCATCTAACGCTCAAGGAACTGCAACTGCAGGGCAATGTGACTATGATCTAGTTTCTAATGTAATCAATAATCCAGGCGTTTCTATTGATGCTGAGCCTGATAGCGAAGGAACTTTAAATATTTATATCCCAAATTATTTTCTTGATTGTCATACATTGTCTTTTGTTGATGATTTAGATAAGGCGAGTAATTGGACCAATGATTTTAGTGGAATTAAAATGCGTTTTGATAACGCTCTTCGCGGACTTCCAGATCCTACTCAGGGTGCAGCGCTTACTGATATTTATTCAGCTCCCGATTCAACTCTTGTATGGAGGATGTATAATGATGCTACATATGGTAAAATTTTATTAAAATACTTTCAGCAGGAAGCTTTTAATAAAAAACCTGCCTATGATTATGAGATTGAACTAAGCTCTACATATATAGATACAGCTTTCTTTTCTACGTCAGGTGGAAATCCTACAGATTATGATCATTTTGATGAATGTGGTAGAATTTGGGGGTCACCTCTTCCTTTTAAAATTAAGAATTTAACTACAGATGAATATGTAAAAATTGGTCATTCTGATGGTGGTATATGGAATGGAGAAGAAACACTTATTCCATCATGGTATTCTGGTGATGCATTTTCATACCCCGGTCAGAATGATTGCTTTTGGTCACCTGGAGAGTTTTTAACATTTTACGAGGAGTTGGATTTTTGTGATAACGATACAGAGCAAGATCCATGTGATCCTGGAGCAGTAGCACCAGCGCGTACAACAACTTTTAAATTAGAGCTGTCTTATACTTCTAGAATGGTTGAAGGCTATAAACCTTGGTTGTGCTCTGATATTTCTACCTTTGATCCTACGAAAGATTATGGCAAGAATTCATGCGTGTCTGATGGAGAAAATACTACAAGTGGTATTTGGAGAGCAGGAGATGATGTGTCTCCATCTGATAATAATGGACTCGGTTATGCTCCAAATAAATATTATGCTGGTATTATTGATGAGCAGGGCACTATTGGAAATATAAATCCATGGACACCTGTTTATCCTTGGAAAGATGGTGATAAAATTACAATTAAGCCTCAGAAATGGTTTGTTGATGGCGATTACTGGGTAGCTGATATGTCGATGTTAGGTGCATCTACTGTTGTTACAGATGAAGACTTGGATTTGATTTCTGTTGTACCAAATCCATATAAAATTAGTTCTAGATTTAATGAGCCAACGCATTCCAATAGACTGAGATTTACACATCTTCCGCAAAAATGTGTTATTAAAATATTTACGATATCAGGCGAATTTGTTGATGAGATTATTCATGATGATGCTATCTATGGTAACGTGTATTGGGATCTAGAAAACAGTTCTGGAAATAAGGTCGCTCCTGGTTTATACATTTATATTGTTCAGGCAGATAACGGTAAAACTAAAACAGGCAAATTTGCAATTATAAGATAATGAAGTCATTTAGAATATATTATTTACTATTATTTAGCTGCATGACATTGCTGCAAGGTACGGG
>PBFM01000046.1 GCA_002718655.1 Fidelibacterota bacterium | reverse complement strand
CTGATTTATAGATGCTTCAATCGCGTCAGCGCCTTGTTTTACTGAAGAGGTACGGGGACCGAATGGATATTTTACATATTGTTGTGGTACAGGTACATACGATTCACTATTACTATTAACATTTGTGCCGTAGCCGTAATCATTTTTATTGAACACATCATGCTGAGGTGTGAGTGGTCTGTTTGGTTCAGTTTCTACGGATTGATTCATAACAACATTTACTACAGGTTCAGCTTCTACGGTGTTCATAACATTTTCTGCAGGTTCAGTTTCTACGGTGTTCATAACATTTTCTGCAGGTTCATTTCCTACGGATTGTTTCATATCAACATTTACTACAGGTTCTACGGTGTTCATAACATTTTTTGCAGGTTCAGTTTCTGCAGGTTTATGTTTATTTTTTTTAGATCTAGATTTTTTATTTCCATGTCCATTTCTATTAGGACCTCTCTTTCTCTTTTTATCACTTCCAGTACTTCCAGTACCACCCTTCAATGTCTTCTTCAAGAGTTTCTTCATTGATTTACCTTGCTGCTTCTTCATATTTTTTGTTTGTTTTTTCATATTTTTCATGTTCTTCTTTTGAACCTTATTCTTACGAGTATTGTTCTTAGAACATTTTTTTACCTTAATAGTTTTTCTTTCCTTTCTAGATTTACCAGGCATTAATTATTATAATATATTACTATATTTTAATAATTTAACATTTATTTCATAAGAATACTAAATATTTATGTTCCTTAAATATACTAAAAAGTATATAAAGGTATTTACTAAATAAAAATAGAAGATGCCCGAATATTATTGCGAATGCTGCGATTTTTCTACAAAGATAAAACATCATTTTAACCGCCATTGTAATACAAAAAAACACCAAAATAATGTAAAGTTGATGGAAGATATGGCAAATAGTAAAAAGATTCCTAAAAAGAATGTTTGTAAATTCTGTAAAAAGGAATTTAAATCCAAATGGTCTATGACGCGGCATCAAGAGAAATCTTGTAAAAATAATCCCGCTAGTGAAAAATATAAAAAAATGAATGATTCGCAAATATGTAGTGTTGAGAATCAAATTAAAAATATTATGAAACGTCTTGAATCTCTACAAAAATCACACGAATCCATAAAATCTTCTATGAAAGATGAACTAGAAACAACAAGTGAAGAACCAGAACCCACCGAGGAACTAGAACTTCTAAATGAAGAAGATTCTAATCAAGTCATTGAACACAATAATGATGTAAATATGAATCATACGTTTAATGATAATTTTATGAAAGGATTTGATGTGACAAATACAGAACCTGATGAAGTAGTGCTTAATGGAAATACATACACAAATAAAACAAGGATTATGATAAATGGCGTAGAAGTAGGTGATAATCCATTTGACCACCCTGTTACGAAAAATGCATTAAAGGTTGCATTTGGCAATCCATTTTTTAAAAAGAATATTCAATTTATTCCACCTCATTATTTTTCAAATAACGAATTTCGTCTTTTTTTCAACAGAGTTCATAATTTGGAAATTAAGGAACCCACTTTGGATGAAATAAATAATTGTTCATTTTTACCGATTCAAGATTCGTCTTTTATTCAAAATATTACAAGAAAAACAATAAAAGACTGTAATAGTATTAATAATATTTCTAATGAAATGTGCATTGATAGTGACGGTAATATTATTTCATAAAAAAATATATTTTTTTTATTTTGTTTTATTATTTTGTAGGTTTTATAGTTACATAACAATTGTTGTACTGTTTTCCATAATATTTTCAATATCTATATCATTATTCCAACAAAGACTACTAAGGAAATGCATGTCGTAATGGGGACGCATGAATGATACTTGTGTAATTTTTTTCTTGTATTCTTCTTCAAGTTCATTACAAGACTTCATTTCAATATCACCTAACCAACTGTAAAAGTTTTTAATCTTTGAATATGACCACCCCCTAGTGTCCCATTTTTCATCAATGGAAACAATTTTCATACCGTTATCACGAACCTGCTTAAATTCTTCATATTTTATAGCATTTTCAATATACTTAAATTTATTTGCAATATGAATAGGCATAATAATACCAATACACATAGTTTCAATCACCAACATAACAATATTTTTATTGAAACAATATGCTCCCATGTCAAAGAACATATCACTTTTGGGTTTAACAAGATTGAGAATACCATAATAGTGTACAATATCAACACCTAGTTCGTGATTTTCGGTTTCATGTTCAGCATTGTGTTGTTCAATCGCGGCCATTTTTTCTAGAACAGATTTGCGTTGTTTTAAATACTTTCTCTATCTTTTGTTGTTAGAGTACATATCATATTATAACAAGATAAATATTCAATTTTAATATAAATAATTTTTAATATATTAAAATAGAATTATGTTTTATTCTACACTATATAGATTAAATAACCGAACATTTTATGATGTTTTTGAAGATGAAGTTATGGCTATTCCACTTGATATTGACCCAATTTTGCCTCCCAGTACAATTACTAGTACAAATATAGAACCCGATGAAGAATTTACACCATATATTGTTGAAGACACAGAAAATATTGTAGAAAATAAGATTCATTTTGTTATTGCTTTGTGGTTAATGATTTTATATTTACGTTTACTTTATATGTGGTGTAGAAGAGGTAGTTTGATGTTATTTCCCAATTATTATGACTCTTTAATTAATGACAATAATTCATGCAATAATGAAGATTATGATGGGGATGATGAATCCAATGATTATTTTCATACTGCATTAGACGAACAATTGGAAATTATTACTGATCAACAAGAATTAGTTCAACGTTATGTTGGTAAAGTAAAAAAATTAGAAAAAAAGATTAAAAAAATGAAAAAACAATTAAAAACACTAAAAGAATCAAAAATTAAGATGGACGTAATTGAAAAATTTATTGAAAATTTTAAATTTGGCGATTATACTGTAAATGATTAAATTATGATAAAAACATTTCACGAAAAGATAATACTTCTTGCGTAACTTCTGAATCGTATTGTTCAAATGTATAAGGTTGTTGTATATTAGGACGATTATTTTGCACACGTCTAACAGTAATAAGTGCAGGAGGAGGTAGTGTTGGTGCAGGTGGAGCTGAAGGTATATTCATCGTTGCATTAATATTTTTTGATTTTAAATTATTATTTTTAAATACAATTCTTCTACAACTAGGGCATTTATTAGAATGCTTTTTTAATTCAATAATACAATCTAAACAATAATAATGTCCGCATGTAAGTTTACATACATTATTATTGCCTATTTCTTCCATGCAAATTGCACAATTCATATTTTCTGGTTGTTCATGTTGTTTGTCTTGTCTTGTTGTTTTTTCATTGTTTGGATTGGAATAAAAAATATATAATATTTTTTTAGTCAACTTCATTTTGATATATACTTATGGTAATTTATTTTTAAATTTGTTCGTTATAATATCTTATGATTTTACGAGCTACGCGTAGTGTAGCATTTACGAAATTGTCCTGAAATATCTTGACCATTTCTTCTTTATATTGTATATAATCTTCTACACTCATTTCATTACATGTAGATTGAGCAACAATGTGTGCAAAGTCGTCTATTTCATTTTGGAATGCACTATCATATGTATACAAATGATCACTATCGTTGAAGTTTTCATATGCGAAATGATATGTTCTCTCGTAATCTAGGTATTCATTTACAAGTTCAATAGATATTTTTTCAATATCAATATTTTTTGGTTTATCACAAAACTCCTTACGACAAAGAGGACAATTGTTATTTACCCTACTATGGTGTACAATACAATTTACACAGAATGAATGATCGCACGGTAGACGACAACAACTGTTATTCATTTTTTCACCACATATTATACACGATGATTCTAGCTTTTGTAGTTCATCAATTTCTTCATCGCTCAATTCAGTAATATCCTTTCGGTAATTAGGTTCAAGTGTAGTTGAAATATTATGGTTATTTTGTTTTTTATTATTTTCCATAATTTGTTTACTTACCTTATTGCGTCTAATTTCAAACAACTTATCACTTGTATCACGGTTTTGTTTATTTCTCATATCAGGAGTACCATTTGATCTTTTAACAAACGTTGTTATATTATTTTGTTTATAATATTCAAGAAGTTCATTTGCGGTGACTGGGGTAAGAATATTTTGGGTTGAAATTGTGGACATTATAATATGTTTTTATTTATTAATGACTTTTGTTAGTAGTGTTAAAGGTTTTAACCCTATTAGGGTTGGCCTCAATTTTTTTAAATTAAAATTGAGTATAATATAAAGATACATAATATATAATGTGTAGCAACATAATCATGTCTTCTTTCACTCAAAACGTACCTATTCTTTTCGTTGAGGGAGGTATTGGGTGCGGTAAATCAACCTTGGTAAAAAAGATACAAGAGCATTGTAGTGAGAAAAATTTGAATATCGTTACAATTCAAGAACCGGTTGATATTTGGTTGGGCATTAAGGATGATAAAACAGGAAAAAACATGATTGAGGCCTTCTACGAAGATCAAAAAAAGTATAGTTTTGAATTTCAAATGATGGCCTATATTAGTAGACTTCAGCGTCTTCAGGAAACAATGGCGAATAGTTTGGATGAAGATTATGATTTAATTATTTGCGAACGAAGTCTCCAAACAGATAAAAATGTGTTTTGTAAGATGCTCTACGACGAAGACAAGATTACTAGCTACGGTTTTCAAATCTATAATAAATGGTTTGATTATTTTCAAAATTATATGCATAATGCAAAGTTTGTATATTTACGAACTGATTATGAAAAATGTCACGAACGTGTTAGTAAGCGCAATAGAAATGGAGAAAGTGTGATTAGTAAAGAATATCTAATGCATAATAACAAATACCATGATGATTGGTTGCTCAATGAAAAAAAGCATGATGTATTAGTATTGGATGGAAATCTTGACGAGGAAGATGATGAAACAGTATTTTCAAAACATATTGAAACGATCTTTAACAAGTTTATTAATACATCAAAACACACAACTGTTATAACTTATGGGACGTTATATAATACAGAAAATTATCAGTATAACACATGTTAATCATCATTGTTATTAAATAAATTAAAATCATTTTAAATCCTTAAGAGTGTAAATATCCAAAGATGTAAAACCTTTTATAATTTTATAATACATCCTATAATGAATATATTAATGTATAAATGCATATAAATATTTATTATTTTATTATTAATAATGGATTATGGATTTTTTTAAAGAAGAAAACGTAATTATTGAAAATATGCCGCCTCCTCCACCGCGGCCACCTCGGGTTAATACACCTATTACTGATGGAAGTCCTATGGAAGTGGATACTGATAAAAAGAAAACAATTGTATTCTGTATTCCAGGTGAAACATTTTCTAATGAATTTTTACGATCATGGACTGAATTATTTGCATATTGTATGATGAATAATATTACACCTATCATGAGTAATGCTAGTAGTAATAATTGGTATTCTCTTAAAAATAAATGTCTTATGGGAAATGTTATTAATGGTATTACTCAACAACCATTTCAAGGAAAAGTAGATTATGATTATATTATGTGGATTAATAATGATATGATTTTTAACGTTGATATGTTCAAGAAGTTGTTGTCATATAATCATTATGTTGTATCAGGTTTATATTTGTCTAAGGATATTCAATGTTATGACGTAATCACTAAGTTAGATAAGGATTATTTGTTTAAGAATGGATGTTATGAGCGCCTTAATCGTGATAATTTAAATAATTGGAAGAACAAACAAATGAATATGGGATTACCACCAGTATTGGATGTTGATTATTGTGGAATGGGATTCATGCTTTTGAAGAAGGGAGTACTAGAGAAGTTTCAATACCCATGGTTTAAGCCATCCCTAACTACTCTTCAGGATGGTAGTGGAAATATACTGCTTCAGGATTACAATAACGATGAATTTTACTTCTGTATGCGTTGTAAAGAACTAGGGTTTAATATTTATGTAGATACAGAAATTGTTGTAGGTCGTCAAAAGAATATTATTTTATAATATACAAAAGAGATTTTATAATAGTTCTTATATAATCAATCTATTTTATAGTTATAATATAAAATTGAAACCTTTCTTAAAAAACTATTATCTATCTACAGTATAGTGTAAATCAATCGGTATATTAATCATAATGGATCGGTTTATTCAATTACTTCGTCAGGAATTGGACTCTTATCACATTGATGAAGATGATCTACAAACAAACATCATGCAAATATGCAAAAAACACGACATTCATTACCAAAATGAATATATATACAAAAACGGAACTGAATTTCACACACATAATGGGGATTTTATTATTACTCGCGGGAATAAACATTATGTTTTGGAAACAAAAATTACATATTCACCTAATTGGAAAGGGACAGCAATAGAAAACATTAAGTTGAAAAATGCTAGAAAAAGACTTGTAAATAGACAATGTGTAAAATATACTCATATGTACTATAATTATGTTAAAAATCGCGATAAAAATTACTGGAACAAGCATACCTTACAAGGAATTGTTGTTACTGATGAAGGAGTTGAGTTGATTTGTTTCCTTAGTGGTAATAACATTATTTATGATACACAAAACATATTATTTAATAAGGATAAATATAGTGAAATGAAATGAAATAAAATTATGAAATAAATTAATATTTTTAATGTTTATAAAATTGACTTGAAATATTTTAATTAAATAAAATATAATAGTGAGAAAATATAGATATTAACATGAAACCAAATATACGAATCATTCAAGAAATTATACAAAAATGTATGCAACATGAAGAAATGTGTTTTATGGAAAGGCCCCTACTTTATAGACAAACAAATGACTTTCATGATCAATTTGTTATACGAAATAAAGCATATAATAAATATTATTTATATCATCTACATAATTATATTATATTGTTTGATAAGATAAAACAATTCTGTTATAATCAAAATATACAAATAAAATTATTTGTTATAAAAATTACAAATAGTTATAATAATATAAATAACCATTTACATGATAAAATTAGTGAATTTTTATATCATGATAGTAATACATTTCCATATGAATTATTTGCGTTGAAACTGGATAATGATAATTATTTAAATAACTTTATGAATTACAAAACAACAAAAAATAAGTTGGCTCTTATGATTCTTAACCAACATTATGATAAAGAAAATCCTGAAAAAAATAATGATTTTATTAAAGAAATGAAACATTTTGATACAGTAAAACGAGTCAATGCATATGAAATGGGTATAAATATAAGGTCTCTTATTGTATGGTATAATTTAGATTATCAAGATGAACATATTAATATTCCTCAACTGGTTGATACTATGATTACATTCTCATAATTAGACCTACTTAAACCCTAATTAATGTATTTTACTGTATATTTTTAATATTTATATTTATTAAACATGATGTTACCAGAATTTATTTATGGAGGAATGGATGGCGTGATTACGACTGTTGCCATTATTGCTGGAACTATGGGCGCGAATATTGCACCTAAATATGCATTTATATTGGGATTATCAAATATATTGGCAGATGGGTTTTCAATGGGTATATCTAGATATAATTCATTAGTTGATATTGTAAAGTCTAATACTAATTCTGAACTTGCGTTGCGATCACCACTTATATCTGCATTAATGACTTTCTTTTTCTTTGTTTTAATGGGAAGTATACCACTTTTACCATTTGTTTTTGATATTAAAGCAGAATTTATTGGATACTACTTATTTGTTTCTTCTTTATTGGCATTTTTAGTCATTGGTCTAATTAAGGGATTAACTACAAAAAAATATATAAAATCAATGGGTGAAATAATAATTATTGGCTCCATAGGTGCATTAATTAGCTATCATGTAGCGTCAAAGGTAAAAAATTATATCTAATTTATTTTGGGAAATTTATATAAACATAATCTTGTAATGTTAACAAGACAAGACAACATTATGTTAAATCAAGGACAATTCATATTCACATATATATTTTTATGTATTAGCCAATTAAAAAATTTTTTAAATAATTTAAAACCAATATATTTCTTTGTTATGGGATTTTTTGGTTATAATAAATATTTTATTCGTAGTGTAGAAATAAGAAATATTATATTAAATAAATTAAATAAATATAAATTTTATTGTAGTTCTTATAATGAAAATAAAGAAATTTCAGGAACATGTATACATTATAATATTTTTCCAAAATTTATTTATGAAGTAGATGAAGGATATTATATTTTTTGCACACCAAAATTTTTTGATGATATAACAACAAATGATTATGTCAATAAAGTTATTGAACTTGATGAAAATTTTATTCCCGAAAATGATGACGAAGATGATAATGATACTAATGATGAAGATGATGAAATACAATTAATCAATGCAAAAACGAATAATAACAATAAAATTAAATATGTAGCTAAAAGTGGTGAATATGGTTATTTTCAATATAGAATTCGCAATATTAATTTAACAAATATTTCTAAAATTAGTGAACTTAATTTTATGGCGAACCAAGAAAATTTATTTAAACAAATTATGGGATTTTATAGAAATAATAATTATTGTAAGGTATATTTATCAGGCGAACCAGGTTGTGGTAAAACATTTTTTTCTTATTTGGTTGCTCAAAAATTAAATTGTTATTTATGTGATGTGTTTAATCCATATGAACCATCTTGTAGTTTTACTGATATATATACTATGACAAAGGTTTATGCGACAAAGCCTATTATTGTTCTTTTAGATGAAGTAGATATTTTAATTAATAAGATTCATAATAATGGAAATGAGGAACATAAAAAATTTACAAGAGAAATATTTAACAAAACAACATGGTGTAATTTTATGGATAAGATTGAATTTGGATTATTTCCATATGTAATTCTTATTATGAATTCTAATAAACCCAAAGAATATATTGATAGAATGGATAAATCATATTTACGAAATGGTCGTGTAAATATAATTGAAAAATGGTAAAATAAAATAAACATACATATTAATTAGGAGAATAAGTATAATAATGCTTACAAAAACAGAAAAGCCATTATTATTTTTAACTTTAATAATATTAATTAGTGTTAATGTATATATATCATGTAAAATTGTACCTACACAAGAAGGATTTATGAAAAAGATAATTAAGTCTGTTACCGGAATATTTACTAAAAAAATTCCACAATTTCTCGTAAATATGCTAATTAAAGCGCCTATAAAAGCCATTCCGCATAAAGGATTAAGAGACTTCTTTTTAGATCAAGTTGTATTTGATAAAGGATTACCTAGAGCTATCATGAGTCTTATGTGGGCATTTATTGTAGCAATTTTTATAATATTAGTTATGGTTCCTGTTATTACATTTATGATGATACCATTTGTATTATCCGTTATGAAACTAATATTTATTCAAGGTGTAAAAAGCTTTATAGGATTGTTTCATGTAGATAGTTCTGCTAAAATGATGAATATGGCAAAGCAGGTTTTTAAAAAGAATGAAGGTGAAAATAGTGAAAATGCTAAAACAAAAAATCCTTTAATAAATGTTAATCTTCCTAATATTGAAACATCTGGTGAAAATCCATATGAAAAAAATATTAAAAATATGGAAAATTATGTAAAACTTCCAAAAAATCAAGAAGAGATACCAGAGTACCAAGCAAGCTCTATTAATAAAACAAATAAACGTTATAAAAAAACTTTACCAAACAATACAAATAGGACAAGATATTTACCTCAATTAAGAATTCCTGGATCTACTACTACTACTAATGAAAACTGGTTTTTCTAATTAATAAAACTTTTTTATTGGTTGGACTGTTTACATACAGCATTTCAAGATTAGTTGGTATGTAAAATTATTCATATTTTTTAATTGTATATGAATATTCGGTTTCACCTTTATAATTACGAAAATTAATAGAAAATGTATTTTCTGTTACATCGTGAAATGTAAATCCATTATTTTCTGTAACATATTTAGTATCTACATCTGGATTATCATTTTCTTTTGAAACATTTGCATAATATGTGCCTGCACCGTTTATTATAAAATGCATATTTTTATATTTTAAATGTTGAAAAGAATGATCATGACCACAGAAATATACATCCACATCATATTCTATTAATAATGGGAGAAGTCTATCTTCCATTATTTCATAATTCTTATAATAACCATTTGAAAAAATATGATAATGGCCAAAAACAAATATCCATTTGGCATTGTTTTTCTTTGCTTCTTTTAGTTTTTCTTCTAAAAATGATAACGTAAGAAATTTTTCATAATCTATAATAAGTTCAAATGTTTCGTCGTACAATTCTGGATATATATTACAAGTATCAATATATATGAAATATGCAGTATTTGTAGGATCACAGAAATTATAATAATAATATGGTAGGTTCCAATTTCTACTTTTTAATGTATAATTAATTTGTGCATTTACACTTTTTTGACCGCCAAAATAATCATGATTTCCTAATATAGCATACCAAGGAACATTATGTAAATTTGGATATGGTTTAATATAAATATCATTATAATGTGTATTCCATCTTTCACTATCTTCTGAATCTATACCTTTATCGTAAAAATTATCGCCTAATGCACATATAAATTCAGGTGGTTTATATTTAGCAACAAATGAAAATTGATCCGCAATATGTGACATAATTTTTAAATTATTTGGGGTATATCCACCCCAATCACCCAAAGTAAAAAATACGAATGGTTTCATTATACTGGTTAATTTCATATTATAGGTTTATATTATTATAATAAGTTTTTCATTCATTATTAATATATTATAGAGGCTTAAAGACCTTACACCATAGTAATGTATAAGTAACTAAAATATTACACCATATATCATGTCGTCTATCCTCTCTGGTATTTTTTCTAAGGTAACAGTAGCTAGTAATAGTGAGACAGCGTCTACACATAGTTCTCGCACTCCTATTTCCATGCAGGAATCAATGGAATTGTCTAATTTTACAAAGGAAAATACAAAGTTAATGAGTTTGGAAGGGAAGGTTTACACGGCCAAGATTGTATATATTTACGATGGTGATACTATGCACGTAGTATTTAAGGAATTTGGTGAATTTTATAGGTGGAACTGTCGTATTTCAGGAGTAGATACTCCGGAGCTTCGTACAAAGAATGCAGCAGAGAAGGAAATGGGTTATAAGGTACGAGATCATCTACGAGGTGGTCTAATGAATGTAGTTGTGAAGATTAAGTGTGGCGAATTTGATAAGTATGGTCGTCTACTGATTGATGTTTTTATGCCAGAACATATGTTGGATAATCCCGACGAACCTAAAATGTTGAGTGAATGGCTAATTGAGCATAAGTATGCATATGCATATGGTGGTGGTACTAAGCAATCATGGGATGATTTCTCAGGTAACAGTACCGAATAAAATCAAATAAAATTGATATTAAAACAAATATTTTAATATGAATTATACAGAACACTAAAACAGCGTTACTTATTTGGTTTGTAAAAGATAAACTCCAATTATTTAAAAAGTTGCTTAAAGAAAAATATTAATAGTATATACGATGGAACAAACCAAAACATCTAAAAAAAATAGACCTAGATTGTTCTCACGGGATGTGAATGATGTTGTGAGACCAATTGATAAAAAATTGAATGAAGAAAAACTTCTTGAAGTGAAAGATGTTCAAGTAATAGAAGTTAAGAAACATGCCAACAACAACAACAAGCACGCGGTACGGGCGAATCGTTAGGAAGCCTGTGAACGAATACACAGAACGTACATATGTATCAGGGTCTGGACACAAAGGCTGTGATACATATGATAGACAATATTATGGATCCCTAGGATCTGGAACCTTTGAGGTTGTTTGTAATGAAAAACTTACTGAAGAAGATAGAAACTTTATCGTTGATGATGGTGACGAGTATGAGTCAGGTGATTGTGAAAGTGACTATGAAGATGAAGCGGAATTCACAGATGATGAAGACGAATAAACAAAAACAAATATATTCAAATATTTTTAATATTAATAAAATATAAATAATGAATCAATTAATATTAATAACAATTTCAGTATTTTTATTTACTATTCTATTAAATAATATAAAAAACAAATCTAATTTCTCAAAATTTATTATTATACCAGTTATAGTGGCTATGTTAACCAAATATATTGTAGGTGATCTTGATAGTGGTTACACTTGGTCGGTAATAGATATTTTTTATTGGTTATATATTTTCGTCTTATCGTATATTCTGCTTTTATCTATGGATTATAAATTCATATAAAATTTTTATAAGTTAATTGGAAAATTATAAAAATTATTTTATAAATTATTAAAAATTTTATGGATTGGTTTTTATTTTCTCCCCCCCCCCCGGCTACTTTTTATTTAACATTTTTTTCTTCAAATTATGGTGTAAAAGTAGCCAAAAGTAGCCGTGGTGTTTATTATTATTTATGATAATAAAAAAAAGTGTCGGCTACCCAAAGCTACAAAAGTAGCCGCGAAAGCTACAAAAGTAGCCGATAAAATAACTTAAATAAATAAATTTATATAATATAATAATATTATAAAATGGAAAAATATAATTGTAAATGCTGTCAATATTCAACAAATAAGTTATCAAATTATAATAAACATTTAGCTTCCAAGAAACATAAGACATGGAACAATTTAGAAACAAAAAGTCAACAAAAGTCAACAATTTTGGAAGCCGAGTCAACAATTAGTCAACATTTTCATAATTGTAAGTACTGTATGAAGCGGTTTACGACAAAGCAATCAATGTATCGTCACATCAAGTACACGTGTAAAAAGAACCAAGACGAAGATTTGCGTGAACTAGTAAGATTATTAAACGAAAAGAACGAAAGTCTGCAGAACCAAATCTATAAACTAAGCCAAAAGCTGCAGATGCAGAACGTGAACAGCGGAATGATGAATAGCCACCACAACATGCATAGCAATAATAAGTACGACATCAAGATATTGAACTATAACAACACGGACTACGATCACCTAACCGACAAGGACTATTTGATCTGTTTGAAAGACAACAACCATTGCGTGAAGCGTTTGATAGAGAAAGTACATTTTGACAAAGACAAGAAAGAGAATCACAACATCTATATCTCCAACATCAAGAACAATTATGTGATGGTGTACAGCGAAGGCCAATGGACCTTGGTAGATCGCACGAAACAGATAACGGATTTGTATGATAAGAACGAATACGAATTAGAAACGTGGTACGATAATTATAAGGAAAAGTATCCGCATATAGTGAATTCGTTTACGCGTTATTTGAAGAATAAAGAAGAGGACGATGATCTGTTGAATGACATAAAAGATCAGGTAATATTGCTGCTGTATAACAAGCGAAACGTAGTGCTTTAGTGTGTGATGTTATGGTGATGTCATAGTGACGTCACTATTTATGTTATGACGTCATCCCCCTAAAATAAATCCCACTCATTTCTGCGTTTTCCCACTCATTTCTTGTTTATGTAAAAAAGCCATAATTATCCAATACAAAAGAAGACATTATACTTTGTCTTGTCTTGTATGTAATTGAAAATAAAATGGTGTAAAATATTATATGATCTATCTAGAATTGTATCTCTTTATCTCATTAACAATTTTTTTGTATAATGATGAAGACTAGATCAGACAAGACAAGACAAAAAATATAAACATATCATCAAAGAATGTTCAAATAATGTTCAAAGAATGGCAAAACAAGATTTTTGTTTGAACTCTCCTAGGAATTGTTCGCGATATTGTTTGTTGTATATAGCAATAGCCGGAACAGAAGTGAAAACGACAGAGTTAGTGTTGTTATGGTATCCGGTAAGCCTGCCCGCGAGTCCTTGAACTACCGTTTCCACCGAGAACTTATTAACAAACCTCTCATACATGATGCCCAGATGATCTTTGCAAATAGTTTTTGCACACCGTAGCTTGTCTTTGATGAATAGGAAAGTGTGTACCTCGGGCTTTGTCTCCATAATTTTTATTTTTGGGCTCAAACCTGGCTCGGAGAAGAAATTAAAATTCTCATCACAGAACACTTTTTTGAAGTTTCTAATTACGACTTCATGTAGCTCACCTCTAGGAGTACGAATGATGTGTACCTTAGGTTCATCCCCCATATATTGCCTAATGTTGCGTATGTTTTCAAAAACTTTCTTGTCAATTAAACCAGTATCCTTGTTGTACCCACACAAATCCTTAGCTTGAATGATGCGTTTCTCCTGTAGAAGTTTACTGTGACTGATGTAGTTATCCGGAACCTCCATGTAAAATACTTTAGAGTGATGTCCCCAAGATTTAAAGTCATCCACCACAGATTTAGGTGTAGCTGTGAACGAAACGATTTTGATATTGCGTATAAGGTTATTCTCCATATTGAAAAGTCCAGTTTTCACAAACAACCTGTATATAGACTGCGATATCATGTTACCGATTTGTACCTCATCAATGATAATGAGTGCGTTTTGTACATTAGCGATGACGTCATAGTATTTTTTAAAGTTGTTGCGATGGAAAATATTATTGCGCATCTCCTCCGGGAATCGTGCGCGAGTCTGTGTGACCCAGTCCTTGTCACTGTGGGCAGTGCATATGAAAACATTTTCCAAAGGAAGTCTAGTTTCCTCAAACAGCATGAAAGAGTGAATCATAGCCAACATGGATCCTGTCTTACCACTTTGTGTAGGAGCGATGGCCACCGCAGAGATTCTTTTTTTGTTTTCCTTGAAATCCTTAGCGATGTCCATCCCAAACTTTCGCTGATTCTCAAAGGTTTTCTTAATAAAGAACTTATTTAATTTATCAAGGTTTTGCTTAGGTGTGTCAAAGTGTTTCCTACTTACGTATTCATTAACCTTGAAAACCTTAGCGACCCTGTTTTTGTGAATGTGGTTTAGTAGCTTTCGCCTAAGAATCTTCTTTTTGTGTTCCTTGTCATTCTGTGCATCAATGACCCTAGAAGATACGAGGTGTTGTGGAATAGCAGAAATCATTGTTACGTGTGTACGTGCTTACGTTATAAGTAATAAAAAACATGTTCAATTTCTTGTAAAATATATTCGTACTCATTTCTGCGTTTTCCCACTCATTTCTTGATAGCCCTAAAAATACCCTAATGGTCTCCAAAAACATAAAAAGTGGATATGCTGTTTATGTTTTTTAGTATGTTGCTTGTCCCCTATTTGTCTTGTCTTGTTGTTTATTTGTTTTTGTTGTTAGTTGAATGAATGGTGTTACTAGGTGGTTTGTTGTGTGTAGTGGTATTCTTGTTGTGAAGGTCTCGTGATGAACCCATCCTTGATGGTCACCTATTTTATTTTTTTTAAATTTTTCTTAGGATGTTTTCGGTGGTTTGCACAGTGTCCATGGCCAATAGGATAGACATCTTTGTGATTTCCGTGAGGTTGTGGATTTCGTTCTTGGGAATCTCAAATATGTCAGTCGTGATGTAGTCCTTTTGTACACGAAGTCCCTCAAACAAGCCATCATGAGTGTGAACGTCCTTGTTCCAATAAAGATTGTTGATGTGCACGATGGCCTCCAAGTTTTTGTCAACAAACTTCACAAAAGAACGGATCATGTGTAGCGATTTGAGTAGCTCAGCATCATCAATGTGTTCGTGTTTCTGGTACATTGTCAACCCGTTGACCCAGAGATCACACTGCCTCGTGAGCTCCTTTATGAATCGCGCATCTTCGGTAGGCATGAAAGTGGTGGTCTTGCCAGAGCGGAGTTGCATGTTTATTGTCACTGATTTCTATGTTGCTATGGGGGGTAGCACCTGGTTCAACGCTGTGAATGCATGGGTTCAATTTGAAAAAAAATAAAAAAGGGTTAACTTTTTCTTGATTTTTTTAGTAGTTAAGTATTTGAGTGTTGTTTGTCCTAGTATGTAGGGTCGCTGTTGTCACAAAGGAGTGGAATTCTCCCCGTGATGTCCTTAAACCGCTTAATACACTTGGTTTCGTAGGCGTGGAAAGTCTGCGCGACGATGTTCGTGGGTTCGCCCAAGATGTCCACCGTCACAATGGTCACCGGAAGTTTCCAACACCAGATCTCCCACTTTGCTGAAGTCGCGAGAATATCGCCTTCAATTGTGTGGTATAGATGGGCGTTGGTCACCGACATTTTCCCGGGGAATGGAGTTCCGTCTTTTTTATTTCTTTGTTGAACACAATGTCCACAAAGATACGATCCCCACCTGTCTTTCATGCCCGTGCGAGTTCCGCCGATTTTCATGACCAACCCGTCGCGAACAAGGAGGTAAATCCGCTCACTCTTCTCCTTCCAAGCCGCCAATTCTACGGGGTTTGCGATGATGGTCGTATTCCGTCGTGCGCTTTCATCAAGTTCAATGGTCGCATATTTGACGAAAGACCCTTGGCATGCCTCGTTGAAGGCCAGAGCAGATACAGTGTGCGATGTTTCAACAGACTTTGCCCATAACTCCCTTGCTGCGGCACCTCCAACGAACTTGGGAATGGATGCCTTTGCGTGTTGCATGATAGCGTGTTTTTGTTTACGAAAGCTGTGAATACTCTGTGGTGGGAGCACCTTTCTGGTGTTGGTGTGTCATGTAGCTCAATTTGAAAAAAAATAAAAAACGGGAGTGTCGCTCCCTGTTTGTGTTTTTTTGTTTGTGTTTTTTTGTGGTTTAGTCGTCAAGAAGCTGTTCCCAGTTGTCAACGATCTCATCTTCTTGTTGCTCTTCTTTAGGTTCTTCTTCAGGTTTAGGGGTTTCGGCTGCAGGTTCGGGGGTTTTCACTGGAGGTGGAGGCACATAGTTCCTTCGCAGAATCGTGCGCGTGTTGTACGCCATTGATCCAGCATTGGAGTTCTGTGTTTCGTAGCTCTTGTTCATACCCTTGGTGTCTGCCATCCACATGACACAAGCTGCAAGGTTACCCAATACTGCTTGGTCATTTTCGTACATTGACTTCGTGAGGAAGTTGTGTACACTAGCGGACGAACCTTGGAAGATGGACTCCTTCGTGCGCTTGCACTTGTGAAGTTTCTCTCCATGGAACGCGTTGCTGTGGATAAGGCTTTGCGTGAATTGCATAAGTTTGTTCCAGTCTTCCTGTGTAGCGATCGTCACCAATCCGTTGCGGGATGTAGTGAAGTTGCAAACATGGTAAGTCCCGTCATCGGGAAACCTGATGCATGTCTGGTAATCAAATGCAATGCTGTACAGAACTCCACCAAGTCCACTAGAAGAGGACACCGAGACGTCATAGACATTCCTGAGGTTTCCTGTAGTGACCTTGTCCAGTCGCTTCCAGAACACTGCGGATGCCTTGGCCACCTGGTTAGGGTGGAGGTTACCGAGGTTAAGGGCGCGACGTGGGTTGTCGTAAGTCTGCTTGGCGTCACGTAAGACTTTGTAAGCCTTGTTGAATGCCTGAATGAACTCATCCTCGCATATGTCTGCCAGTGGTGCACTAGAAGCCATGATTACGTGAGTTGGTCTAACACTTGTGTGTAACTATTATGAATCTACAAGTGGTGGGCCACCCAATACCGGTTTTTGGTGGATGAATTCAATTTTTACGGCACACGACGTTTACGCAAAAGTAGGATATGGGTTGCACAAACGTCGGTTTTCGTATACACAAACGTCGGTTTTGGTCCAAAAGTCGGGATTCGTATGACAAACCGACGTTTTCGCACATCAAAACCGACGTTTGTGCACTTACAAAAAGCGAGAAAAAAATTGAAACCACTGGATTAGTGAGTTGGATGAGGTGGTCCTACACCTGTCTAATAGTAGTTGCAATTGAATTCATTCAATACGTTCTAGCTCTCAACACCATGTCTACCGTACGCTGCTGCTCTCGCTGCCGTTGCCCCGGACACACCGCCAAGAAATGTAATGTGTTTAAGCCCACCGGACTTAGATACTACGAGCCTAGCGGCCCTGGAGACTTGGAAAGGCAAAGGGAATACGTCGCAGTTAGGGAAATCAACCGAATTCGGGAACAGACCGCAAAGCCTGCGATGACTTATTACGAGTGCATTAACGCATGGATTGCCAGAGGCAATGACCCATCTCGTCTCAGGGAAGGTCGTGTAAGGCACGCTGCCCTCATGCACGAGACTCAACTGGCAGCGATTCAGGAGGCCACCCAAGCTCTGGAACGGCGTAGCACCGCTGCGGAGGAAGTCCTTCATGGACTTTTGCCCGGCGTCCAGCTCCTCTCTCCTTGGCGCTTGACGCCACTACCGGCTGAACCTCAGCGAACTCCTACCCCAACTCCGGTTGTAAACCAGACTAGGGACTCAGCTGAGGTCGTGGAACCCCCCAAAATCCAAGTCAGGGAGGCTGCTGTAGAGGAGACGACGTGCGCCATCTGTGCGGAGAACCTCACGGACTGCGACAAGTACGTGACTCCTTGTGGTCACCAATTCCACGGAAGCTGTGCGATGAAGTGGATACAGCGGTCCAAGCTGTGTGCGACCTGTCGCGAGCCTGTCATTGCTTAAACAAAATCAAAAAACCCAGAAACAACATAAAACCCAAAAACCCAGAAACACCCTTTTTTATTTTTCCCACCGGTATCTGCGTTTTCCCACTCATTTCTCACTATCGTCGGTTCGGCGACCCATGGTTGCGGACTATCTGGTTTCCTTGTAAAAAAAAATTGAAATTGTGTGACGAATTGTATGGTAAATCGTCCCTCCCGGATACAAGTATACGATACCCTCTCATAAGCTTTAGCTAATTGATTCGGTAACATGTCTCGCTCCAAGTGCTCTGTAGATTTCGTAATTGGTGACATAGTCCTCGTCGGTAATCAGTACCAAGTAATGGTTACTAGGACAGATGGAATAGTCATGCCTATGGCACACTTTCAAAAAACTCGTATTGAAAAACAGATGGAAACGCGCAATCAAACGATTGAGCAAGCCATAACACATAATGTTCGTGTGTATTTTCAACACTTCGGGTTCATTGCTGCTGGCTTTTTGGGTGATCAGCGCAGGGCTTTAGGTTTGACCTCCACACCCATTCAGCACATGAACTAAAAACCATAAACATCATAAAATTCAAAAACCCAGAAACACCCTTTTTTATTTTTTTCACTGGTATCTGCGTTTTCCCACTCATTTCTCACTATCGTCGGTTCGGCGACCCATGGTTGCGGACTATCTGTGTCCCGTGCAGAAAAAATTGAAACCGGTTGACGAAATGTATGGTTAGTCGTCCTCCCCGGATACAAGTATACGATACCCTCTCTTAAGCTCTCAGCTAACAGACTCAGCACCCGAAACACCATGGCTTCCACCAACGTTTCCGCTTCCACTGTTGCCGACTTCCTCAGCGCTTCTACTGACATGGCCCTCGTTGGATTCGTCCAATTGTACGAGGAAGTGTTGGACATTCGTTGCGCACGAGGCCCTGCTGGTGATGACCTCCTTCGTTGGATGCGTCACGAAATCTCCAGCCGTGGCAATGGATCTTCCATCAAGTCAGTGACTAAGGACGTGGTTTCCCCAATGGAGACCTCGGTGCCCGTTGCGTCCAAGGCAATTGACGACGTTCAAGAGACTGGTAACAAAGTACCTGCAAAGTTGCTCAAGAAGCTTCTGTACAAGAAGCGCGACGAGGACGGAAACGTGGTTCAGCGCAAGCGCAGTGCCACCGACAAGGAGACTAACGAGAAGAAGGAGTGGGTTGAGGATGTTGACCTTCTTCTGGAGTTGCCTTACCTTCCTCATTGCGTGGACTACAGCGGATGCTGCCAGGCGATTTCCATCAACGGAAACCTGCTTAGCCCTTGCCTCACTCGCCCCGCGAATGGCTCTTCGTACTGCCGCACCTGCAACAATGCTGGTAACAAGTACGGCACTCTCCAAGACCGCGAGAAGGTTGAGGTTGGCCATTACGAGGTCACCCTTCCAACTCAGGTCAAGGTGACGAACAAGGAGACCGGAGTGGTGACGGTTGAGGATCGCGAGATCGTGAAGAAGGAGATCTCCTACGGTACCTGGCTCCAGAAGCGGGGTATTGAGAGGAGTTTCGTGGAGAAGATGCTTGAGGAACACAACCTTGACATCACCATCCCCGAGTCTTACTTCAAGGTCAACAAGGCTAAGGCAAAGCGCTCGGTGAAGAAGACCACTTCCACCTCCAGTGACGATGAGGCAAGCTCCGTTGAGAGTGTGCCCAATCAAGCTGCCGAGGAGGTTGTCGCCACTACCCCTGAGGTAGAGGAGAACGATGACACGAAGTCGGTTGACTCCACTAGCTCCACTGAGGAGAAGCCCAAGAAGTCCAAGAAGGCCAAGAAGGAGAAGAAGGAGAAGAAGGAGAAGAAGGAGAAGAAGCGCGGACGCCCATCTAAGGCCAAGACTGAGACTGTGACCGAGGAGATTGAGGAGAAGGTCGCGGAGCCTGAGTCTACCAGCGCTGATGTGGAGATCCTGGACAGAATTGAGGATTTGACCTACTTCAAATACAATGGTGTCAAGTACATCTACGACAATGAATACACCATCTGGAGCCTGAAAGATGCCGATGGCGACATTGGAGAGGCAATTGGCACCTGGGATCCTGAGATCAATACCCCCGACTTCTCTACCGACATTGAAGCAACTGACTAAGTGCTCTGTTACTAACACACAAAACCAAGAAAAAACACAAAACAAAAACCCATAAAAAATACAAAACAAAAACCCATAAAAACAACCCCAAACCCCTTTTTTATTTTTTCCACTCATTTCTGCGTTTTCCCACTCATTTCTCGCCTGCCCTGAGAGGGGGATTTTTCGGGGTTTATCGTGGAATATGTGTGTTTTTGAGTGTACGAAATCCGTGATTCGCCAGTACAGGTAACAGCCACACGACAGCCCCGCAACTCATGTGCCACTCGCCCCCTAGTCTCTCCCCACCTTTGCCCTGCAACTCGCCCCCCTAGTCTCTCCTCACCTTTGCCACGCAACTCACCCCCTAGTCTCTCCTCACCTTTGCCCCCCAAAAAAAATTGAACCCGTCCTGACGAAACACGACATGAGACGGCCCCCGCCTGGTAGAACACAGTTTCTGCCAACCAAACGACACTTAACTCTCCACATTTACTTGCCACGATGTCCAACCAGCTTGCTCTCACAAAGGTTAACTCTCAGCTCACCAAAGTTGAGGGCATGACCGAGGAATTGAAGGTTTTGTTGAATTTGGCTCGCGATACCGAAGCCCCGGTTGCGAACAAGTTTGAAACCTTGTACAAGGACATCCAGAGGTTGAAGAACACCATCGTCCTGCGAAAGAAGTGTCTTGAGAAGCCTGGAGTTGGTGTCCTTGTGGAAGATATCCAGACCTCCGGGGATGTGTACAAGTTCCATGTCTCCGTGCCGGAGGGAGCAAGTGAGGGTTTCATGCTCTTCGTGAAGGCTCCAAATGGGAAACAGATGAAGGTGCGCGTGCCCAAGGGTGCGACCGCGGGAACCATCCTGCTTTGTAGCATCAACCTCAATGAAAACGGCCTTGACGAGCTTGACTAACATCACAAAAACCCAGAAACAACACAAAACATCCCTTTTGTAAAAGGGAACAAAACCCAGAAAAATCCATCGCCCTCATCCTTTTTTATTATCCCTTTTGGCATATCCCTTTTCTCAAAAGGTAGAAAAAAATTGAAACCGTCCTGACGAAACATGACATGTGACGGCCCCACACCAGCCTTTATAATCGTGTGTACTCCTCTACCCATATTCGCTCTAGCAACATGGCAACCAGCAGTACTACGCAACCCGTAACCGGCTACACCAGGATTCGTCAACTTAACCGCTTCCTCCCCACCGACATTCAAGTGCATCTGTACAAGAACATTGGTAGGAACTCGCGTGTGAATATGACGGACTTCCTTTTGGGCGATGACTACACTCAGGTGAAGTCTCCCTACTTGCCGAACGAGTTGCAGGACGGAATCTGCAACCACAAAATCACCAGGAAAGAGTAGGTGAACACCGTCAGGAGTCTTCTTAACTCCACCACTGATACCACCGGGTTGGACACCACCAATGTCGCTCCCCAGGACTGTGTTGTGCGTTCGTTTGAGATGTTGGAGATGAAGCTTCGCAAGATTGACTATGTCATTCGCTACATCACCGCTTACCCGATTGTCCAGGACAACGAGAGGTTTCTCACCATCGTCGTGGACCGGTGTCTGGGTTTGTATGAGGAGACCGTGACCGAACTGGCCGCAAAGGAACCTACTGAATTCGCACAGAACACCCGTTCCAATTGCAAGATTCGTGCGGCATATGACCGAATGGAGCTCACGGCACGTCGGTTGTTGAGGACCTTGGATGAATGTCTGGACGTTTACCAGGACTTGCTCGCCAAGTACTATGTCAAGATGTGTGATGACGTCATTAACCTCTCAAGACCAGATCCCGGGGCTCCGCCCATCCCAGTGGCAATTGCGATGGCCTCGCACTAACCATGCAAACAAAACCCAGAAAACCCAGAAACAACACAAAACCAAAAACCCAAAAACACAACACCCCATCCCCTTTTTATATTATTTTTGGCATCTACCTTTTCTTAAAATGTAGAATTTTGGCATCTACCCTTCTCATCCGGCCGAAAAAATTGAAATCATTCCACCAGAACACCCAATACGTGCCTCACCAGCACACAGATATACGAGTTTAGAATACCCGCAACCAACCACTAGTCATGCGTTTCATGTTCAGCATCCGCAAGTGTTTGCACAACCGCAGCCGCCGTGCTCACGAGCGGGAGATGCATCAGCGCTTTATGGAGAATGTCGTGTTTCGTGCAGCAGACATTGAGTTGAATAGCACATACCAAGAAGACAACTATGGGTATGACCCTGGCCTTGCGGAGGCCGTGGAGATATGCCTGAAGCTTCAGGAGAGTTACTCACACAATCGCCGTGGTCGTTAAACAAATCCCAGAAAAATACAAACCCAAAAACCCATAAACAACACAACATCCCTTTTTTATATTATTTTTGGCATCTACCTTTTCCAAAAAGGTAGAATTTTGGCATGTACCTTTTCCAAAAAGGTAGAATTTTGTCATACGAAATAATTAATTCCAAAATTGAACCCGCGACTTGGTGGAGTAGCCGTGAGTTGTCCCACCCCAGAGACACACAAACGCTCTTACAACTCTCAGCTCTCAGCTCGTACGCCTACCCAATCGTTCAACATGGTTAACACTGGATTCATCCCCTTTGTAGACCTCACCGAGCAGGGTTACGACAGTGACACGAACACTCGCCCCCTCACTATTGAGGACTTGGTGGGTCCCCCCGCTGCCACACCCGAACCGTTCAGTGACGATGAAAGCACCATCAATCCCGCCGGTGACGATGCCATGGATGTGGATATGGAAGTTGACCTTGAAGACGGGTTTCAAACCCCGATTCGTAACAACAACCAAGTCATCCCAGACCCTCCGGTTTTGGTGCGGACGTACAACAACTACCGGGACATCGTGAATATCATCACGCCTCCCGAGACGTACAACATGATCCTTCCTCTGTATGATCGTCAAAACAACAACCCGTACGACGAAAACCGTCTTTTCGGCCATCAACCAGTCGTGCGAAACCTTATTAATGACTTCTAGTCATCACAAAACCCATAAAAACAAAACTCAAATACACAAAAACAAAAACCCATAAAAACACAACACCCCATACCCCCTTTTTATATTAATTTTGGCATCTACCTTTTCTTAAAAGGTAGAATTTTGGCATCTACCTTTTCTTAAAAGGTAGAATTTTGGCATCTACCTTTTCTCAAAAGGTAGAATTTT
>PBFM01000045.1 GCA_002718655.1 Fidelibacterota bacterium | reverse complement strand
GTTGTAACCGTTGCCTTGGTTGCCTTGGTTGCCGTTGTAACCGTTGCCTTGGTTGCCTTGGTTGCCGTTGTAACCGCCGCCTTGGTTGCCTTGGTTTTGGCCGCCGTTGTAACCGTTGCCTTGGTTGCCTTGGTTGCCGTTGTAACCGCCGCCTTGGTTGCCGTTGCCTTGGTTGTAACCGCCGCCTTGGCCGCCGTTGTAACCGTTGCCTTGGCCGCCGTTGTAACCGCCGCCTTGGTTGCCGTTGCCTTGGTTGTAACCGCCGCCTTGGTTGCCTTGGCCGCCGAATGCGCTCGCAGTATCGACGCCGCCGCCGCCAATGTTTAGGCGTTGAGCGTTGGCGCTTGCAATGATTTGGATCCCGTCTAACCCGGCGCTAATGCCTTTATTACCCGCGTTGTCGTAGTCGTAGCAGTGCGCTAAAACGTTAACTTTTTGGCCGTTGTAGATCATGTTCCCGTATTGCATCGGGTCGAGCAATTGGCCGTTTTCGTCGTATACGTCCGGCGCGCGTAACGTCGTTTTAAAGCTGATCACCAGCCAGCCGGGGAACAGGTCGTTAAACTCGCCCGGTTGAACTTGGCCGATCGGCATACGGCCGCCCGCCGGTAAATTGCCTTTGAACTTACTTTCACGTAAGCGCTTTTGCGCTAGTTGGTCGTAAAGAGGCAGATCAGGACATTGCGGTGGGAAAACAACTTTTAGCGTCCACTTAGGTTTCCCGGCGTTCGCGCCTTGTTGTTGCGTCTCGGGTTGCGTTACGCCGTCCCATACTACGATCCCGCCGTCTAGTCTCACATGATTTTCGTCGAATTGAGCCATTTTGGTTCCTTAATTTTCAGTTTTGCCGAACGCTTTCGCGCCGATCGTTTCGTTAGATTTTACAAGTTTAAGCGACGCGCTTTTCGTCGCCTTTTTGCGGATCACTTCTTCGAGATCCGGGAATTTGCCGATCGCTTGGGTCGGTGTGATCGGTTCGCACTTGTCGAAGTCCGCGCCGAGCATACGGCCAAGCTTGATCGCCGTTTTTGGGTCGTCCCACTTAAGGCGGCCCGGTTTACTTTCAAGACGCAGCGGGATCGAGGCGTCGCCGCCTTTCACTCGCTCAATGATTAGATCCTCAATTGCTGATCGTCTCGCTTTTGCCAAGCGCTCGGCCGTCTCTAATAAGGACAACTCGATCGCCAGCGCTTCGCCGTTCATTTCGTCCATTTCGGGCGGGTTTTTGGCGTGATCTAACAGTTTGTAAACGTGGTTTTTAACCGCCGGACAACGCCACAGCGCCGGGCAATGGTAACAGTGAGCGCCCGACGTTAGTGTCGGGTTGTTGTGCGCCTCGTACGCTTTCGCCGCCAGTTGGTTAGTATACCCTCGGAGGTCGGACAGTTTGCCGCGCCATGATTGCACCGGGCCGTCGTTCTGATAACAAAACGGTTGGACGACGCGCAGTTCGATCGTTATGTGTTGTTCGGCGTGCCCGTCGATCCCGTACTTGTTGATCAGCCCGGCGGCGTAGTTTACGAACTGTAAAGACAACGGCGAGACTTCGGCGTGCCCGTGCTTATAGTCCCATAGGACAATAAACCCGGCGTTAAGGTTGACGAGCGCCGCGTCTAAAGTGCCGTTATTGTTCGCGTCAATTTGAGGACATTCGATCGGGCACTCGACCAGAAGTTCGCCGCCACGCTCGGCGACTATGCGCTGAACGTCCGCCGCGTAAATGTTCGCGCCCTCGATCATTTCGTCGTCAATAATCAGCCCCGTTTCCGGGCACGTCTTACCGTGGAAAGACTCAGCGGGCGGCATCATGCCGAACGACTTAAGCGCGTTTAGCAGGGTTTCGCCGACCTTGTGCGCCGCCGTGCCCTCGACGGTGCGCGGGTGGTATCGGTCGAGTGCTTCGTTAAGCGCTACGACTGACCCGGAACAATTACCCCATATTGGGGCCGAACTCGGTCTGAAGTGCATGATCGTCGCCTTTTAAAGTGAAATAGTTTTTAAGTGCGCGTAAAGCTTCGCCACCGCTTCGGCTTCTTTAGGGCCGAACAGGTCGTTAATTTCCACGCCTACTTCACCATAAGCAGCGGTAACAAGTTTCTGATCGAGCGTTCCGGCGGCTTGGCGCTCGCTGATATATTCCATTAAATCGCCCGCGTTTTGTGGTACGTCGCCGCCCGCCTCCGGTGCCGTTTGCTCGGTCTTACCGCCGAACGCGCTCGCCGTGTCTACCGGGGCGCTTTCTTTCGGTTCGTCGCCGTCTAAGGGCATAGTCGCCGCATACCATTCATTATACGCGTTTTCATCGACGCCCGGCTTTTTCTTCCATTGGCCCTTATTGGCACCCGAAGCATAAAACGGCTTTTGTGATTTAGTGCTTACACAAAATTTTTCATTGTGCGGCGTGCCGTGTTCGTCGACCGGGGCGTCGTTAGCCGGTGCCGTTTCTTCGGTTTTAGCGCCGAACGCCGCCGCCGTGTTTACGGTTTCTTCGGCCAGTGTTTCGCCCGTGTCCGCGTCGCTAACCGTGACCTTTGACTCGCCGGTCTTTTCGATCACGTCGTGAACCTTTTCGATCAGGCTTTTCTCGGGAGGGTTCGAGCCGGGCGTGGTTTCGGTTTTAATTTTGGCCGGGATTTGTTGCGACTCGCCCGCGCCGTATTGGCTAAGAGCGGCACCGAGAGCGGCGGCTAGTTTTAAATTGCTTGCATCGAATTCGATTTTTAACATTGGTTTAAACCTCGTTGTTAATTTGTCTTTGTGTCAGTTGACGCCGCTAAGGTTAACTGTTAATTTGTCACCGTGTCAATAACGGAAAGACAAAAAATTATGAGTAAAGCTATTTTTATGATAGACCGAGCCAGCGGCCGGATCGTTATGCTTAACCGTCTAGGCGCTAATACGTTCAGCTATACGTTTTTAAGCGATTTTAGATACATTCGACTGACTCGCGTTATCGTCGAGGGCATCGACCCGGACGAAATAAGCGCGGTTAACTTGTACCACGCGGCCGCGATTATTCGGATCGGCGTTATGACGTCGCTAAATTGCCCGGAAGAAAAGATCGACGACGAGGTCGCCCGGCTTTTAGTCCAAACCGGCGCGCACTCGTTACGCGTGGAGGCTTAACGGTGTTACAACTTCGCGACTATCAAGAAAAGGTTTATCACAAAATTATTGACGCGTTCGGCCGTGTCCGGGTTGTTTTGGCCGTGGTGCCAACGGGCGGCGGTAAAACGGTTATATTTTCAAAACTGATCCACGACTGGCGCGACGGTTACACAATGGCCGTCGTACACCGAAAGGAAATTCTAGGGCAGATTAGTCTCGCGCTTGGCGCGCTTGAAGTTAAACACCGTATTCTCGCGCCGTCTTCAACGCTTCGCCGTATTCGTCGCCGCCACGTAAAGAAATACGGCCGATCGTGGATAGACGAGCGGGCACCGTGCGCCGTTGCCAGCGTCCAAACACTCGCGAGTAAAAGAGCAAGTACCGACCCGGAGATCAAGCGCTTTGTAAATCAGGTGCGTTTGGGCGTATTCGACGAGGGCCACCACTACACCGACGCGGGCCACTGGGGGCGCGCCGTTGATATGCTCGAAGCGTCTAAATTGCTTTTTGTTACTGCAACGCCGGAGCGCGCCGACGGTAAAGGCTTACACGTTGACGCTGATGGCTACGTCGAAGAAATGATCGAGGGGCCGAGCGTCGACTGGCTAATGGATCAGGGCTATTTGTGCCGTTACAAGTATTTTTGCCCCGAGTCAGATCTAGACGTTAGCGGGATCGCCGTTACCGCGTCGGGGGACTTTAACGCCAAGGCGCTAAGGGCGCGGATCGTCGACTCGAACCTAATCGGCGACGTGGTGCAACACTCGCAGCGCTTCGCGGCCGGGCTAAAAACGATCGTGTTTTCTACCGACGTTAAGACCGCCGAAGAACAGGCCGACGCGTATAACGCCGCCGGAATTACAGCTGCAGCGTTGAGCGGTGAAACCGACGACGCGGTACGCGATCAGGCCGTGGATGAATTCGAATTCTCGGAACTGGAAAAGCTCGTAAACGTGAACTTGTTCGACGAGGGCTTCGACGTACCCGGCGCGGTGTGTGCCGTTCATGCCCGCCCGACCGAATCGCTGGCGAAGTATATGCAGATTAACGGCCGGGTGTTTCGTCCCGTTTACGCCAAGGGCTACGACTTAAGCACGCGCGAGGGTCGGCTGGCCGCAATAGCGAACGGCCCTAAGCCGTACGCCGTGATCATCGACCCGGTGAAAAACTGGGAGCGCCACGGCTTGCCAGATTGGCCTCGCGCTTGGAATATTCACGGCCGTAAAGCTGGCGGCACCGGGCCGGGCGATACCATAGCGCAGCGCGTATGTATGGATTGCACGCAGCCTTACCCGGCTTATTTGTCGCCGTGCCCGTATTGCGGGGCGGATCATAAACCAGAGGGGCGCAGCACCCCGGCACAAGTCGACGGTGATCTGGCCGAACTTGACGTCGACGCGTTGCGCGCCCTTTTCGACAAACAGCAAGAGGCGGACATGAGCCGGGAAGACTTCGCGCGCGGGTTATTCGTCCCAAACAGCGAGGGTAAGATCGTCCCGCCGCCGTATCACGGCCGTTTAATCCGCAAGCATGAAGCCGCGAAGTACCGCCGCCTAGTTTTGCGGAATTTCGTCGCGTGGTGGGTGGGGATGCAACCCGCAGATCGCCCGCTCGCAGAAAAGCACAGACGTTTTTACCACCGTTTCGGGATCGACATTGCGACCGCTTTCACACTAGGCGAGCAAGAGACCGACCAACTAATTCAAACCATAAAAACTAAATTTACCAAGGATCTAAAACATGAACTATAACGAATGGGCCGCGCGCTTTCCCGAGGCCGCCGCGTCGCTAGAAAACGACGTCATAGTCGCCACCGACTCGCACCTAAGCACAACGCCCGGCGACAGTGAAGCCGCGAGACAGCAAGACATAAGGATCAGTATCGCCAGTCAGGGCGGCTTCGCGTGGCGGAACAACGTCGGCGCGACCAAGGCGAAAGAGCCGTGCCAGTGTCCCGCGTGCGGTTTCCGCTTCACACTCGAACGCCAGCCGATACGGTACGGAGTCGCCAACGAATCGGCGCAGCTTAACGAGCGTATGAAATCCAGCGACTTGATCCTCGCCATACCTCGCCTAATCACACCCGAAATGGTCGGCACCACGATCGCCCAATTCGGCAGCGTTGAGACAAAGCGGCGCGGGTGGCAGTTCAGCGGAAAAGACCAAGAGGCCGGACAGATGGCTTGGCTTTCACTAGTGGCAAAAATTGGCGGGTTCGCTCGCTTCGCGTCGGAGCCGTTCGAGTTATGATCATTCAAGGGGATTGCCGCGACGTTATGGCCGCGTTACCGGGCGAGTCTATCGATCTGACTGTCACAAGTCCGCCTTATGACGACCTAAGAAGTTATAAAGGTAATTCGGCGCTATGGTGCGCGGCGGCATGGCAAGAGGTTTTAAAAGAGTTGTACCGCTTAACTAAAAAAGGCGGCGTTGTGGTGTGGGTGGTTTCGGACGCCACGATCAACGGCAGCGAGACAGGAACCAGTTTTAGACAGGCGCTATACGCTAGGGAGATCGGTTTCAGATTACACGACACCATGATCTACCAGAAAAACTCGCTACCTAAAAACCACAACCGCTACGAGCAAGACTTCGAATATATGTTCGTTTTTAGTAAGGGAAAGCCGAAAACTTTTAACCCGATACGCGTGCCGACTAAATTCCCGGAGAAAGAAACGGCACGTCAAAATAGTTATTTTTCGGTCACTGACGAAGTGAAAAGAAGCGCGAGAAGTGGCAAGAAACGAAAGCCCGTGGGGACTGACAAAATAAAGGGTAATATCTGGTATTTCACCACGGGCAAAGGCCACTCGACCAAGTTCGACAAGGCATTTAAACACCCGGCCATATTCCCGGAAAAACTCGCCCGCGATCATGTTTTAAGTTGGTCTAATCCGGGCGATACGGTTTTTGATCCGTTCACGGGCAGCGGCACGACCGGCGCGATCAGCGTCTCGCTAGGCCGTAATTTTATAGGTGTAGAACTCGAACCCGAATATATTGCACTCGCAAACGAAAGGATCGCGTTAACTAATAAGAAAGGAGGGTCGCAGGTATGATCATTCATGGCGATTGCAAACACGTATTAAAGAACTTACCGGCGGAGTCGTTCGACGCTTTAGTCACTGATCCGCCTTACGGCTTCAATAAGCAGCCGGATCTCGCCGAGGTTTTCGGACATTGGATCAAGGGCGACGACTACGAGGCCACCGGCTCGGGTTTTATGGGTAAGACGTGGGACAGTTTCGTGCCCGGCCCGGCTACATGGCGCGAAGTGTTCCGCGTGCTTAAGCCCGGCGCGTACGGTGCCGTTTTTGCGGGCAGCCGTACCGCGTATTTAATGGCCGCCTCGTTGCGCTTGGCAGGGTTCGAGGTGGTCGATCAATTATTTTGGCTCTACGGTTCCGGGTTCCCGAAGTCGCTCGACGTATCTCAGGAAGTCGACAAGCTGGATGCGAAACAGCTTAAGAAAGAAAGCGCGTACCGTTGCACGGATTGGATCCGCGAGTTTTGCCCGTTAAGCAGCGGCCAGATCGATAAGTTCTTAGGCCGTAACGGCATGGGACGCCATTACCGGGACAAGGCACCCGGAGGCAAGCAGCCGGAGATCCCAACGCGCGCAGACCTTGAAAAGCTTCGACCGTTTTTTACTGCAGCGGTGCCTCAGTGGTTCGAAGACTTGGTAGACGTTCGCACATTCGAAAGTGAAAACCACAACAGCCGGGAAGTGATCGAGCGTTACAAGAAAGTTGCCGGGCTTAACGAGTGGCGGCAAAAGTACGGCGAACAAACAAGCGCCGGGAACCTTGGCTCGAGAACGGCGCCTCACTCAGACGAGGCGAAAGCGTGGCACGGCTACGGCACCGCGTTAAAACCCGGTTATGAGCCGATCATATTAGTGCGCAAGCCGACGACCTTAACCTACGCCGAAAACGTCGTCACGCACGGCACCGGCGCGCTGAATATAGACGGCAGCCGCAACGGTGAACGGTTCCCGGCCAACATACTGCACGACGGCGAGGCGTTCGCGGGTAAAGAATGGGAGCGTTATTTTTATTGTGCTAAGGCGTCAACCGCAGACCGGGACGACGGCCTTCAGCTATTCGAAAAGGTAAGCGCCGGAGACGCGACCGGGGGGCGTAAAGAGGGATCGGCCGGGTTGAACTCACCAAGAGCCGGAGCAGGGCGCAGAGACGGCGCACGCAACACACACCCGACCGTTAAGCCTACCGAGTTAATGAAATGGCTTTGCGGCCTGTTAGCGCGTCCGGGGGCGTCTATTTTGGATCCTTTTACCGGGTCGGGGTCAACGTGGCGCGGTGCCAAACTTAACAATCAAAAATTTGTAGGCGTAGAACTTAGCGCCGAATATATTCAGATCGCCAAGGCGAGAGCGGGAGCAATTAAGCCATGAAGAAAAGATTTAAACCAGAAGTAAGAAAAGAGCAGATCATCGACGCGGCGATCGGTATTGTCGAGGGCGACGGCTTCGCAGCGTTAGACCGTCAAACCGTCGCGCGCGTGGTAGGTGTGAGCGGCCAAACAATTAACCACTATTTCGGCACGCTTAAGCAGCTAGAACGCGCCGTAAAACGCGCCGCTATCGCTAAACCGTCGTATTCGGTTATTGCGCAGCTTATCGTTATGAAAGACACCACGGTCGAAAACTTAGACGAGGGCGTGAAGCGTAAAGCATTAGGGGGCTTTCTATGAACCCACGGCAAGCAACAGCGTATTTAAAAGGCATTAGAGCGGCGCGAACCTATGACATTCGGAGCGGCCAAAAACCGCCCGTGTGCCCGTACGAGCGGCAAAGCCTCGCGAACTATTGGCGGCGCGGTTACTCGGATTACTTCGAGCATTACGAGGACGCGATGCACTTTTTGAAACATGCGAACGGCGACTATTAGGTCGCCTTTTTTGTGTTTAGGTGTTGAACTAAACGTAACACAATGTTATATTCTAATCTCACTTAGCAAACAACGGAAACGCAAACATGAATACTTATTACGAAATTACAGGCCAGATCGACGGTGAAACCGAAGTGCTTTTTGGCTCTTTTGACAAAAGCGAGGTTGAGTACGAACTTAAGGCGGAGCGCGACGGGTGGAAAGACCAAGGCTATAAAAAGTTGACTAAGACCTCGCGCCAAGTTAACGAAACACCCGACCCGGAAGTATACGCGAACGGCGACAGCTTCAAAGCGGCCGTGTGTAAAGCGCTTAAGCATGAAGACGTAACGGTGAGCGTCGGCGACGTGAGCGAAATCGAATTCGACCTAGACGACTCGCGCGACATTGGCGACATTTTCGAAGCAATCGAAGCGACCGACGCCCCGATCGTTTCATTCTTCAAGCAAGGCGAGTTCGTCGGGTCAATGTCTGTAATGGTCGGCTACGGCGACGAGTCGATCAGCGATCACCACGTTAACGCTTTTATGAACGAGGTGTGCGCGTAATGAACTGGGTTAGTCGTGACATATATCGCCGTTACAATGCCGTTGTGGGCTTCTCGCCCGAGACGGCGCACTACCGAGCCAAGGCACGCGAGGCCGCCCTGCAGTTAGGCAACGCGCCCGGCGCGGCGCTTACTCTTACGTGTGACGTCGTAAAGCAAAACGAAGACGTTCACGCCGGGCTTGTTTTGTTGGCCGCAGCCGGAGCGATTAAAGAGGATTTAACGCCGGGCGGGGTTCCGCTGTATTACTGGGAGGCTCAAAAGGTATGACGTGTTCGGAATACTGCAAAACCGAGGCGGGCGTAACGCTCGCCAAGGTGCAAGAGATCAGCGGCCGCCACCGGGTAACGCTTGATCGGTGGTTTCGTAACGACCGCCAACTTTTCGACCTTGTGCTAGATGGCGTCAAACACCGTTTGGACAACGCCGATCAGGAAGATAAAAAATAGCGCGGCCGTTAAGTCGCGCACCCACTCGGGCACCCGTCGCGGTGCCTTTTTTATTAGCTTCTCAACCATTCGCCAACGCCCGGATCTTTTCTTCAACTATAAGACGCGGCCAGCCGGTAAAAACTTGCATAGTCGCCACTAGTTGCCCGTACCTCGGATCGTTCCAATTTCGCGCGCGTAGCGCTTCTTTTGCCATGTGCCTTAATTCAGCCCTTGTATATTTCGCCATGTTAGGACGCCTCACTCATTAATTTATTTACTTTCTTCATAACGCGAACCGGCACAAAAATCGCGTTTTCTATTTCTTCGCCGTTCGGTGCCTTTTGCAAGCAAATATCAACCGGCACGCCGCAGCGCTCGACGTGTTCTTCGTATATTTTGTTAAGTTCGGCCATTACCTCGGCCGTTTCTAAAAGCCTTTCCACTACTTCACCTTTTCGCAATCGGGTTCACTTGTCAACGTCTTGACGTCGAACAGGGACGGGCACCACGCGCCCCGGTCAAACTTAAGCACTACGCCGTCTTTTACTCGGTAGTAGTACGGCGCGCACCAATGAGTCGCCCCCTCGGGAGCGAAGCGACCAAAATCTAACTGCTTACTCATTTTGCAACGCCTCAACCGCTAGGCGCATAAATTCGGCCGCCTTAAGCATGTTCGCCGCCTTGATCGTTTGTAGGCGATCGTTACGCGTTAATACTTCTAAGTCCGGGGCTACGTTGTTGATCACTTCGATCGCGTCGGCGCGCGTCTTAGCGGCGTTATATCCGATAGTTTCGTCCTTGTCGTGGCGGGTGGTCGGGTAGGCTTCGTCGAAGTAGCCGCCCGAGCCGATCGCCCGGCCGTCGTCCCGGCGGTATCGTTTACCGTTTACAATGATTTGCGTCCGGGTCGTGCGGGTCACTTTTTGCGGGATCCTGTACTTGCGGGAATTCCAGCCGATACGCACCTCGACGGGCACCAGTACCAGATCACCGGGTTTAATGTTTTCAAATATCATTGCGTTTCTTGCTCCTTTAACTCACTTTTGTAAACCTCACTAACAAAATAAGTGAACTCTATCCCACCACTTAATGACTTGTGTTCAAAGCGCTCTAAATAGCCTTTCCCGTGAATGTTTTTTAAAAGTTGGCTCGCGCCTTGAACTAAAGTGTTTTGATGCTTGGCGAGGTCTGAACTTGTCGTGCCGTCTCGGCTTGCCACAAAACGCAAAACATTTATATGATTTTTCGTCAGCATTAGCCTTTTTATGCTATCCCTCATTTGATTATTAATTACGAGGCATCGCAGGTCTTTTTCATTAAGTACCATAACGTTTCTTGCTCCTTTGTTACTTCTTGCTAAATGCCGCAGCGGTGCGCGGCGGCGCGTCGTCGTTACGCAGTACAACGCCTTTAAAGCCGCGTACAACTTCGCCGTTTATACGGTGCGGGCCGTATGTTACACCCGCGCCGCGTGTTACGTCTTTAACGTCGCCGATCAACGCCTTGCGCGAACGGATCTGATCTTCGCCCTCGTTTAGCGCCCAATTGCGATAGTGTTCATACAAGTCGACGGAGGACGTTATAAACTCGCCGCCGAGGTGCAGCTGTGTATCAACAAATTGCTTGATCGGGCTGTATTGCTCAGCCATTTGGTTAAGTTCTTCGCGGCTCGCCGCCGGTTCGGTAAATTTGCCCTTTTGGTTAAGTCGCATTAACCCGGCCAACGCCCAATTCGCGATCCCCTCGATTTCGTTCGCCAGCTTATCGAACAGGTATAGATCCTCATTGCCGTAAAATGATTTGTATAACGGCAGCATTAGGATCCGGCCCGCCAGCGCGCCCGAGTCGTCGAACAGGCGCGGCAAGTGATTACCCGCCAATGTGAACCGGGTCGGCAAGTAAAGGTTTAGCGGGCGTTTATAGAGGCGCGGGATCGTTACCCGGTCGTTACCGCTGATCGTTTTAAGCTTTTTCGTTATCGCCTCGGAACCGGCTTTAAAACTTTTCGCCACGTCGCCGTCATACATAACGGTTTTTGTGGGTAGGGTTTCAAGAAATTTGTTTTCTGTTAGGTCGGATAAGTCCGCACCCGCAAAGTTTTGATCACCGACCAGCCTGTTAAGAATACGGCCGATCGTGCCCTTACCAGAACGACGCGGGCCAAGGATGAAAAATATTTTTTGGTGCCGGTAATCGTTTACGAGCATATAGCCGAACCATTCCTGCAGCAGATCCATAAGTTCGACGTCGCCGCCGGTTATGTCGTTAAGAAAGTCGATCCACGTCGGGCAGAGCGCGCCGGGATTGTAGTTGTAAGGCATTATGTTAGTGGTAAACAGGTTCTTATCGTGTGGGAACAGTTCAAGCGTGTTCACGTTTAAGACGCCGTTTTGAACCAGGAGGACGTCGTTCGGCACGTCGCCGGGTGTTAGGTCTTCCCGGTACGTTAGCGCCTCTAACAATGAGTATGTGCCCGAGATCGTCGAGTTTTGTGGGCTAGTTGGTGCCAGTTCAACGGCGAGGTTATGGCGTACCGCGTCGTCGCTCAGTTCTACCCACGATCGGCCGTCGAATGCGTACCACACCTCTAAGACACGAACGAGGCACCCGTCCGGGTGTTTTTCGTCTAAGAACAGTACCGCGTTTTGTGAATGGTTCTTACCATACAACCCGGTTACGTTTGACTCGCCTTTTACGCCGATCATTTGTTCCAGCGTCTTGTCGAGTTCCTTAGTAAGTAGGCCGTCTTCCTTAAGCTGGCGACGCAGTAAAGCGCCAAGCATGGCACGCTGTAACGCCGACCCGTCGAGACGTTGGATCATGGCTACGACGTGCGCCGCTTGCTTGGGGTCGCCGCCTATCGCTTGAATTTCATCGATCGCCGCGTCGTATTCTTCGGAACTGGCACCACCGGCACCGAACGCCGCCGCCGTGTCAAACTGGCGGGGCGGGATCCACCCGGATTGTACCGCCATGTGATACACCGTGCCGATCTTTACTTCGCGGCCGCCCTTACTGGCTTTAAAACTCGCCCACTGATCGAACTGGGTGTCCGGGTTGTAAGAGTCCGGGCAACCGTCCGGCCAATACTCGCCACGGCTCCACGCATCAAACACACGGAACCCGGCGTCGGGGTCGTCGTGGTAGTAGTTCCGTAACGCAAGGCCAACGGTTAGCCAGTCCGCGCGCGCCGTCGGGTCGCAATACTTAAGCGCACTAATCAGGCTTTCTTCGTCGCGGGTGGTAGGGTCGGGCAGCGGTGCCGGTTCAAGCGGGCCACGGTCAACGGACACGATCGGCGTATTGGTCGGGAATTCCGGCAAGGCCGCCACGTTGCAAAGCGCATAAGGGCCAAAATTACCCGCCGACGGGTACAAGTCGCCCGAGCAAATGAAGCCCGCCCCGGCTGTCCTAGTGTCGAAGCCCTCGATCCAGTCTGATCGTTGGTGCATGTTTTCGGACGTCTTGAACGCATAGTGCGCGCCGCCGCTTGGTGTGTTTTGTATTAAAGCACTTTCCCACGGTAGACGGACGCCGAGAAACGCCTCAACGTCGGCACGGGTAACGCCTTTTTGTGTATCAAGGTCGAGTACCACCACGCCCGCCGGGATCGCGATACCAATGCAGCCGGTGTTCCAGTTTAAGCGCGGGTCGAGCGGGTCGACGGTCTGCCAGCTTGTGTTCTTCGGGATTGCCGGGCCTTTTTCGAATTTGTTCTTATTCGGGTTGTGTCTTATCCAACACGGGAAGACTTGAACGCCCGATTTTATTAGCGCGTCTTTTATCATTTACTTAAGATCTCCACCGCTTGTTCAAACGTGATCCGTTCAGAGGGCTTGAATTCTCGGATAAACCAGTAATCAAGGCTTTCAGACGGTAGCGCGGGGTCGGGCCTAAAGTCGCCGATACAATCTTCGTCCGCAGTAATGCCGATAGGCTCGCCGCCTTGGTAGCGGATCCCTTCAAGTAGTTTTTCTATTTGTGCCGGTGTTAATTCCGAGAGAGGTACATACCATTGTTTCATTTAGCCACCACCGTTTCGCGTTGCGCTAGTTGGCTTGCCGGGATCCGTACGGTGCGGTTAATTCGAATGTATTTAATAGCCTTAGCAGCGACCCACCGCTGGACGGTGCGTTCGTCGACTTGCATCCGCTCGGCGAATTGCGGAATGGTTAAATATTCCATTGCTTGCCCTTTGTCGTGTAATGTCGTTTTCCGGCCGCCTACGTTACGCCGTTATGGGGTCAACGTCAACCGCTTTTAATAGTACGTACTTACCGCAGTTTGTAACGTTTGGGCGTAACGTTACACAAACGTTACGCTGGTAAGACCAGTTGAGCGGCGGCGTTGTAACGCGAGCCGTAACGTTACAGTAACGTTTCGCGATCCGCTCGCAGCCCAGAGCCGTTCTGGCTTGTAACGTTGTAACACCTTTTCTTCTTTTTAAATAGAAAAATAAAAAAGGGGAGTATATAAAGAGAATATAGGGTGAAATATATAAAAATAAGTTTTACGGGGTTTTACGCGTTACAGCGTTACAAGCGTTACAAGTGGATCGCACCGTTCGCCCGGTGTAATATGTAGGTACTAAACGACGAGGATCACAACGATGGACTTAAAACAGGTCAGACATAAAAAACTTGAGCTAGAAGCCCGGCTCAGCCAAAGCATATTCGAAATTATAGACGACGCGGGCGAGGTGCCGGAAAACGTCAGCGTAACGATCGCTAAAAATCAGACCGTAGCGGGCGAGGTGGCCGTATCAGCCGTATATGTCGAGGTAGGGTTCGGACTATGAGAGCGTACCAAAAACAAAACCGTAAACGCCGGACGTTGCCCCGGTTGCCGTCGGGCTATCTATCGTATCAAGAGTACGTACTTTTAGAGCGAGCGGCAGAGAAGCACGGGAGCAAGAAAGCGGCGATCGTGGCGGGATTGCGGGCGCTTGATCTTTGATTCATAATCTTAAAACAAAAAGGGGGAATTCGGAACCATGACACAGAAAGGCCGCACCACGCCCCACCAGCGCAACGAGAAGACCGCCAAGGCGATCCGGGCTATGCTGGCCGACGGGTTAAAACTCCAAGCCTTAAAACGCTATACAGGGCTTTCAGTTAACACACTAAAGAAACACTACGGGAAAGAGATCGAAGCGGCGAACCTTAAGCCGGGTAAACCAGAGCATAAGCCAAACGGCCGAACTCGAATGTTAGTTAAATTTATGAAGATGAACGGCGAGACGAACGAACAGATCGCCAAGGCGCTAAGTATTAACGCCGTAACACTGACCGCGCACTACCCGGAAGAAATCGAAACGGGCGGATCCGCAGTTAACGCAGAGATCGCCGCCGGGTTAGCACGTAACGCATTAAACGGCGATAAGATCGCTCAAATCGCTTGGCTGAAAATGTTCGCCGGACGCTACGAGGCCAAGGCACCAAACGACAACGCCGGAGCCGCCGACGATATGGCCGCCGCACTGGCTAAACTGGCGGAGGGATTGCCGGGTGGCTGAATTACCGCTGCAGTTAGTCAGGGCGCGCGAACGGTGGTACGATCTGATCGACGTCCCGGAACAAATAGCGCTTATTAACGCCGTCGCCGAGGGTGTTCGGTTTCCATGCGTCCCGGCGGGTCGTCGAAGTGGCAAAACCGAACGCTTTAAACGCTTTCTTGCTAAACAGGCCATGAAGAACCCCGGCGAGCGGTACTTCGCCGCAGCGCCTACCCGCGATCAGGCTAAAAAAATATTTTGGCAAGATCTAAAAATGCTCACATTCGCAACCGTGCCCGGATTGGGTCACAAAATCAGCGAAACCGAACTAATCATAACGCTACCCAACGCCACCGAGGTTCACGTCTTAGGACTCGACAAACCAGAACGGATCGAGGGGGTCGTGTGGACGGGTGGCGGCATTGACGAGATCGCCGACGTTAAGAAAGAGGCGCTACACGTTAACGTTATGCCCGCCTTAGATACCGTCGACCCGCGCCGCCCCGATTACCGGGCGTGGTGTTGGTTTCTAGGGGTGCCGGACGGCCTAAACCATTACTATACGTTGTGTGAATACGCCCGGACGAGTGGCGATCCGACATACGGGCTTTATCACTGGAAAAGTTCGGCCGTGTTGCCGCCGGACATACTCGAAAGCCGTAAACGCTCAATGAGTAAAAAGCAATTTCGCCAAGAATTCGAGGCCAGCTTCGAGACGGCCACCGGGAGGATCTACGAGGAATTCGGCGATCATAATCTTACCGACCGAGAGCTTCAGAGCCATGAGGCGATCCACTGGGCGCACGATCAGAACTTTACGCCGTTGTCGTCGTCGATCAGCGTCGTCGAGGGACAAAATATGTTTATCGTCGGGGAAATTGTCTTAGAGTCGGCCGTGTCGTCTCAGTCCGCCGAAGAATTCGTAGAGCGATACCGCGATCACCGTAACAAAATGGTTTATATTTACGGCGACCCGGCGGGGCGGGCGGGTGAGAAACACGGCCATAAGTCGGACTATAATCAGATCGAAGACGTGCTACGGCGCGAGGGCTGGCGATTCGAACGGCGCGTAAGCCTCGCACACCCGGCGATCAAGGACAGACAGAACGCGGTAAGGGCTAAGATCCTAAACGCCGCCGACGAAACAAGCCTGTTCGTAAATAAAGACGCCGCGCCGTGGTGTTACGAGGGCTTAAATACGGTACAGTTGCAAAAAGGCTCTACGTTTATGGAAGACCAGAAGAACCAGTACCAACACATTACGACAGCGATCGGTTATCAGGTCGCGAAAATATGGCCGGTTGAACGCGGGACAATGGCCGCCGCGCCGCCTCGGAGGGCTTAAGCAATGAGTAACGTTATCAGCATCGACGCGAACAAGCCGCACTTAGGCGGCCCGGCGCGGTGCCTATCATGCCGCCACGAATGGCACGCGGTTGTAGTAGCGGGCAGCGAGCAAAGCGTAGGCGGCCTAGAATGCCCGTCGTGTAGTTTGAGTAAGGGCGAGTTTATACACAACGCGGCACCGACCGACAGCACCCTGATTTTTCAATGCAATTGCGGCTATGATATGTTTTTCGTAACGCTTGACGGCGTCTTTTGTCCGGGTTGCGGCGCTAGACATAACGCGGGGGATCTATGGAGTTAGAAATACTCGACGATACGATCCGCCGTGAACTCGCGCTGCAGCGGTTCGCGTCGTTTCTTGTCCGCCAGTATATACGGCCAACGGCGCAAGAATTGGCGCTAGAAATACCGCGCGCGCTCGCCGGTTATGAGGACTTACCAAGGGCGGAGCAATTCAAAGTATTTGCCAAGCTTAAGCGGCTAGTCCGGGAGCGCTGGAAAGCCATGTGGGATCCGATCACCGGGCAGCTTGGCGACGTGGCGATCCAAGAACTCGAATACATGACCGACCTTTACGACGACGTGATCGCCGGGGTGCGTAATCCGGGCGGGCGGGTCGTGGTGCCCGAAATGGTACTGGGTGACGGTAACTTGATCCGGGCGGGTAAGTGGGCCGAGTTTATCGCCGGTAACGCCGACGAAACGGCGCAACGCATCGACGGCCGTATTAAACGTATGTGGAGAGACGGCGGCACGCTTAACGATATTCTTTACCAGTTGCGCGGCAAGTATAACCGCCGCACCAAGGCGTACGAGGGCGGGATCATTGAGGGACAAGTTAAAAAGGCGACGACGCTCGCCCGTACCGGCGTATCACATTACACCGCAGCGGCGCGGGATAAGTTCGCCAACGCTAACCGCGAATACATAAGCGATCGGATCTTCTTCGCGACCCTAGACGGCTCGACGACGGATATTTGTCTCGGCAACCACTTAAACCGCTACCCGATAACGAGCGACGAGTACCCGCGCTTACCGTTGCATTACAACGAGCGATCGGTATACATTTTCGCCGGGAAAGGATTCGACCCGCTCGACGGTGATCGCCCGTCTAAAGGTGCCAACGGGTCGGAAGAAATCAGCGCCAAGACCACGGCGGCGGCATGGCTTAAGCGCCAGCCGCGCGAATGGGTGGAACGCCAGCTAGGCAAAACCCGCGCCGCGTTATTTCTCGACGGCGGGCTACCACTTAACAAATTTTTGGACGCGGCAAACGTACCGCTTACACTAGAACAACTAGCCGAAACCATACCCGGACAGCGGGCGTTCCGCCGGGCTAACTTAGGACTTTAAACAATGGCAAATGATAAAGGTATTACGAAGCCGTGCGCCGCTTACACCGTGGCGGCCGCGCAAGTTAAACAGGTACGCGACACCCTAAACGGTGAAGTTGTGATCCGCGACCCGGAAAACATCGACACCCACCTGCCCGACCCGTTTCCGCACTTGACCGAGGACGACGACAAAACGGCACGCCTCGCGCGTTACAGGGCGAATGCTGAATTTGACGAGGTGGTCGGCAACACGGGCGAAAGCCTAGTGGGTGCCATGTTCCGAAAGCGCTTAACGTTTGAAGACATACCGGCCGGGCTGGAATACCTCGTAGACGACGCGGACGGCGACGGCGCAGGGCTAGAAGAAACGGCGAAAAGTATCGCGCTCGAACAGTTCGGTTTTAACTTTGTTGCCGGGCTCGCCGAGTTTTCGGATCTCGCCTCTATGGACTTAGACGCCAAGACGCTAACCCGCTCCAAGGCACGCGAAGCCGGGCTACGGGCGTTTATTAAAATCTATCCGCGCGAAGCCGTGATCGATTGGAATTTTAGACGGATCAACAAGACCAGACAGCTAGACTACATCGTCCTAAAAGAACAGGACGAGACGCGCGACGCGGGCGACCGTTTCGCAGTAACGAAGCGCGACAGCTATTTGGTGTTATACCTCGACGGCGAGGGCGTTTACACACAGATCCGCTACACCGTGAACCAGAAAACCGGCGGCAGTTGGTCGGATCCGTTTCAGCCTCAAATGCGCGGCGCTAAAATGAAGTATATCCCGCTGGAATTCGCGATCGCCTCGCCGTCGCTACGGGAAGACCTACCGAAAAAACTCGGCTACCTATCCGGGATCGCGTCTAAGGTACTGGCACGTTTTCGCGCTTCGGGCGACTACAAAGAATGTTTATGGCTTAACGGCGCGCCCATGACCAGTTCTAGCGGGTGGGACACTCACGCGCATGAGCAATACCAGAAAATGACCGGGTTGCGACACGTACCGAGCGGGCCGGGCGCTCACTTCATGCGACCCGCTGGCATTGAGTACGAGATCCACGCGTGGAACGCCGGACAGTCGGCATACGCGGACTACTTAAGCCGCAACGAGCGAGAGATCCGCGCACTGGGCGGCGTATTCGATACGACCGACGGCGACCCGGAGACAGCCAAGGCCGCAGCGATTAAGCACGCGGAAAAAACCGGCGTACTCGCAGCCGTAGCGGACAGCACCGAGAAAATGCTCAACAAACTAATCATGTATTGTGGAATGTTCCAAGGCATTCAGGCACCGGCCGACGTGGTGAAAATACCGCGCGACTTCATCCAGTCGAAGATCACACCGCAGGAACGAAACGCGATCCTAAACGAGCGCGACGCGGGACTTTATGACGACGAAGAAGCGTTGAAACAGCTTAAGCAGGGCGGCGCGTTGGTTGGAGAGGTTGACGACTTGCGCGAACGCATGAATAATACACAAAACGGCGGATCGTAGGTTACGGCCGCCCTAACTACCACGCGAGGTTCGCACAATGAAATTGAAGTATAAAAGCAAGGACGAGATCCCGGCAGACGTCGCCGAGTTTTTCGTCGAGTTCGAGGAAAACGGATCAACCGTTTATGTTCACACTGAATTAGCCGACACGTTGCGCGATTCGTTCCGCACTAAGGGCGATCTGACTCAGGCACAAACGAAACTCAGTGAACTGGGCGACACCGTGAAAGGGCTTAAACAGTCACTTGAAGACCGCGAGCGAGACGACAAAAAGGATCAGGGCAAATTTAAAGAAATTGCCGAGGATTGGGAGAAGCGTTACAACACGGACACCGAAAAGCTACGGAAAGAGGTCGACGACCTTAAAAACGAAAGCCGCCAGAGCGTTAAGAAAGCGGCGATCGCCAGAATGTCGGCGCACGGTACGGAAGAAACACGATCAGTCCTTGCGCGCGTGGTAGGGCTTGATCTAGACTTTAACGAAGACGGCGAACTAATCGTGCTTGAAGACGGCAAAGCCACCAGCTTAAGCCTAGACGAGTACGAGAAGACGATCGCCGATCGCTATCCCTCGTTAGTTGCGGAGGTTCCGAGCAACGGCGGAGACGCGAAAGGATCGAAAGGCGGGTCGCCGGGATCGAAAAAATGGGCTGATTACACGTCGGCCGAATTGTCGGATATTCGCAAGAGTAACCCGGCGCAATATGAACAGCTTAAAGCAACCCGCTAAACAGGAGCATGAAAAATGCCATCAGTTAGACTCGAAGATATTATCGACGTTGTGGTCTTCCAAGACTTACCGAGCGTCGAAAGCACTAAACTAAACCGCTTTTTAGACGGCGGCGTGGTGGTTCAAAGCGAACTACTTAACACCCTAGCAAACGGCCCGGGTAAAACGGCCGAGTTGCCATTCTGGAACGACTTGGACGGCGACGACGAGGTGAACTATTCGACCGACGACCCGGATCAAGACGGCCCGACTTCTAAGGTTGCCCAAAGCGAGCAGAAAGCGCGTAAGGCTTTTGTGAACAAAGGCTGGAAAGCGACGGATCTCGCGTCCGAAATGGTGATGGGTGCTAAGGCAATGGAGCATATCCGCAACCGCACCGACAAGTATTTTCGCACTCAGTTCGAGAAGCGCGTGATCGCTTGTGCACAAGGCGTTTACGCCGACAACGTGGCGAACGACGGCGGCGACATGGTGATCAACGTTGCGACCGAAGACGGCGACAACGCGACCGACGCGAACCGTTTCAGCCGTAAGGCGTTTGTATCGGCGGCGTTTACCGCTGGCGATCACTTCGACAATTACAGCGCAGTTGGTATGCATTCAATGGCTTATCAGCAAGCCGTTGATCAGGACGACGTCGAAGACGTACGCGACGCAGACGGCCGCCTATTGTTCCAAACTTATATGGGCCGTCGCATCATCGTAGACGACTCACTGCCAGTATTACCGGGCGCAACGTCGGGTTTTAAATATATCACCATTCTTTACGGTGACGGCGCGATCGGTTGGGGTGAGGGCTCGCCAGAAATGCCGGTGGAAGTTGAGCGCAAAGCGTCCGGCGGTAACGGCGGCGGCGTTGAAACACTATGGCGTCGTAACACTTGGTTAGTGCATCCGTTCGGTTTTGACCTAGCAGCAGACCCGACGGGTATGTCGCACACGTTGGCCGAATTGCGCGCCGCTGCAACTTGGGATCGTAAAATCGATCGTAAGCTTGTACCAATGGCGTTCTTGATTCACAACTAAACGCGCGGGGCGGTCTTAACAGGCCGCCAAGCCCTTAACACTTCAAAAAGGTGAACTAGCATGGCAACAGCTAAAAAAGCGCCAGCGAAAGCGGCAGAGACCGAAACGAAAGAAAAGCCGGTCGACTACGGCCTAGAAGCGCGCAAGGCCGCCAAGGCTAAGATCGAGCGCGAGGCAGCCGAAGCGGCTAAGGCTAACGCCGAAGCCAAAAAGGCCGAGAAATAATAAAAACGAACTTCCACTAAGCCAAAAGGGCGGGCCGGTGCCCGCCTTTTTATATTTAAGGGGCCGAAAAATGCCGTTAATAGTTGAAACAGGCGAAGCGCTGGAAAACGCCAACGGGTACACCGACGCCGCAGCCGTGCGCGAATACTGGGAAGACCGCGCGCAAGTTATCGAAGCGGACGACACGACAGTAGAAGCGGCGATCGTCGTGGCGAGCCAATTCGTTGATCTAAAGTTCGGCCCTCGCTTCATTGGCAAGAAAAAGAACCCGGATCAGGCGCTAGAATGGCCGAGAAAGTGCGCCGGGCCATATTCCGACACGTCGGTACCACGCCAACTAATTAAGGCCGTGGCGGAGTATACGAAGCGCCAGATCGACGAACCGCTGCAGCCCGATCCCGGCACCGCTGGCGAAGTAATAGAAACGACCGAGATTTTGCAAGGCGTCGGCGAACTTACCACCCGATACGCAGAGGGCACCGGCCGAACTGCAGACGATGTTCGCCACCCGCTCGCCGAGGGTTATCTCGCCCCGCTCTTAGGGATCGGCGGCATGAATTATCTTAGACGGTGATCACATGGCAACGCTAAAACAACGTTTTAACTCGCTGGCGGAGCGCCTTTTCGAACGCTTCGAAAGCGTCGCCGTAACGGCTTCATTTGTTGAGCCGGGACAGTTGGATCCGATCACTGGCGAAGAAGTGGCACCCGGAACCGATAGCGATCCGATCTCTATGCAACGCCCGCAGCTAGACCAGAAAGCCCGCGAGGCGTTCGGCATGGCTACGGATGAATTTTTATTAATCGCCCTAGTTCGCACCGTCCCGGAAGAACCCGTCGCGCATAGAACCGGCGTGGTGGTCGACGGCGTGCGCTATGAATTAAAAGCCGTAGGGAAAGACCCGGCCGGGGCGACGTACCGCTTAAGGTGTGCCGGTGGCGCTTAATCCGTTCGGTATTGAACTAGGCCGGGAAGTCGACCGAGCGATCGAGGAACTAGACTTTATTTGGAAAAGTTCGACAGTGACGCTTTTCAGCCGTGTGATCATCGGTACGCCCGTTCGCACCGGCTACGCTCGATCAGGTTGGCGCGTCGGTGAGAGCGTCGACGAATTTCTACCCGCGCCGGTATCGGGTGAAGAAACGACGCAACGGCCAGCGCCTACAATTGAATTTAACGAGATCCCGCCGGTGGGGTCGTCGGTTTACCTTTTCGCTAATGTCGATTATCTTGAATACTTAGAAGACGGCACCAGCGACCAACGGCCGAACGGTTGGATCGCGCAAGAGGTCGAAAGGTGGGGCGAAATAGTCGACGGGGTGGCAAGGTATGTATAAAACAGATTTACGCGAAGCGGTGATCCGTTCAATAATAGACGGCGCGCTACCGTTCCCGGTGATATGGCCGAACGGTACGGAAAAGCCGCCGAAGAACGGCACATGGGCGCGCGGCGCTATTACTAGATTAGATGGGGCGGGCGGGTCGCTCGGTCCCGGTGGAAAAGATAAATTTAACGGGTCGTTAGAGTTTAAAATTTTCACCGAGCAGAAGACCACCGAGGCCGGAGCGTTTAACGCAATGGATAAGATCGGCGCGGTGGTTAAACGTGGTGCGGCTCTTACCGCTTCGAGTGGCGAAGCACAGATACGCATTACAGCGACAGGAACCCGGCCCGGATCCAACGTGGACGGCTGGCATTTAAACACATTACGCGCGGACTTTTTCGCGTATGTTAACAGGGGCTAATTATGGCTGAATTACACAGCGGCTTCGACGAAGAAGTCGGGATCGTAAAAGAACAAACACTGGGCGTAACGCCGCCTAATCCGCAGTTTCAAGTTTTGCCGGTGTCGTCGTGCACACTTAAGACAGACCGCGAGACGTTGGAGTCTAATCGCCTCGGCGTAAACTCGCGTTTTGGCACTCGCTTAGGCGGCTACAACGTAAACGGCGATTTAGTCGGCGAACTTGTGTTCGGCGCATTCGATGATCTACTAGCCGCCGCCATTGGCGCGACTTGGGAAGTAGGGACGCCCGCAGCGGGCACAGATCAAGCGAAAGGTGGCCGAGGCCGCCAAGGCTTCACGGTTGTTCGTAAACGCGGTGATAAGGGCTATCAGTATTTCAGAGGGTGCGAAGTTAACAGCATTGCGTTAACTATCGGCCAAAACGCGGCGGTTTCTTGCACTTACAACATGCTAGGGCTTGAAGAACTGAAAGACAACACGGCGATCGCCGGTCAGAACCTTTTACCTATGACCGAGGCATACCCGTTTACCGGGTTCGACGTAGCCGTGACGCAAGGCGGGCAAGTGGTGGCGATCGCTACGGCGGCCACTATCAACGTGAACCGCAATTTAACAACGTCGTTTAACCTTGGTTCGTACGTCGCGGGCAGTAAAGCGCCGGGCAAGTTGCTTGTAGATGGGACGCTGACCGTTGATTTTGTCGATATGGCTTACCAACAAGCGTATTTAAACGAGACGCGATCGGACTTAGAGCTGCAGTTAACCGACTACCAGACCGGCGACATTAAGTATATTAAATTGCCGAACTTGCTCTACACTCAAAAGCAGGACGACACCACCAGCGACGGCCCGGTGCCTATCGTTTTGAACTTTTACGGTGAGTACGACGCCACCGAGCAAACTAGTATTATTTTAGAAAGGACACCGGCGTAATGAGACTTGATGATATACCAGACCCGGACGAGGGCGAGGAAATCAAGGTCGAGCATGACGGGATCGAGGTGTTTATCACTTCGACCCTGTCTTCGGCTTACAATGATTACTTATCACTCGCTAACCGACGCGTTGCAAAAGGCTTGATCAATATCGAAACGGCCGAGGGTAACGGACAGATTAACCGCGAGGGTGCCGCGCATTTGGTGCGCCGCTGGAACTTAGACGACGAACTCACGATCGAGGGCGCGGTGAGTCTATTCCGCAAGGTGCCCGAGTTGCTTAAAAAAGTACAGATCGAAGCCTCGGCGGCGGCGGTTAGTTTGGGAAAGCAATCGGACAACTCGAACGATACGCCGAAGCCTACTACCGATTCGCCCAACGAGTAGATCCCAAGGATCCCAACTCGAAGACGCTCGGCGAGACTAACGAGAGGCGAGTCGAGAAAGCGAAAGAGTACGGCACAAGGATCGATCCCGAGTGGTTACTACCCGAGGCACCCGAAACACTGGGTTACTTGTGGACGCACCACCGGGATCTAAGTCTCGCCGAGTTTAGCGCGTCAAACGTGCACCACCATTTTACTAATTTAGGCACGACGCCGCAGCCGTTCGAATATCACATATTATTAAGGTTGGAGCGCGTCAGGAGGTTGTCACAGTGTCAACAGTTGAGATCCGCGCGGACAGTTCCCAAGTCGAAACAGCCACGGCCCGACTCAAAGAACTTAAAAACGAAGGAAACGCGACAGCTACGGCAGCGGATCGCGTCGAGTCTTCAACAGGCCGAGCGAACCAAGCAATAAGCGCAGCGGCGGCCGTATCAGGCCAAGCCGCCGCAGCACAAACCAAACTAAACACCTCGCTAAGTCAGGGCGTGACCGCTTCGCAAAAATTCACCAGTGAGTTAAGCGGGGCGCGCGGTGCCTTGCTCGACTTCATAACGCAACAGGTGAAAGCCGGGCGCGTTATCAGTGACACCGGGGAAGTGCTAAACGCCAACGGCACCAAAGCGACCGAGGCGACCACCAAGTACGCCAAGCTAACCGGCCAATTCGTAAACCTACAAAATACGGCGGATAACGTCGCCGACGCTATGGAACGCGCAGCACAAGGCACGGCGCGCAACGTGGCCGCAGCACAAGCCGCAGCCGCAGCCGAAGAACGACTGCAGCAAGAAGCGCGCGAAGTAGCCGAGCAGATCGAGAAACAGATCGGCATAACTAACCGGGCAGCCGCAGCGCGCCGGGCGTACGCAGAAAGCGCAGACGTCGCCGCAGCCGGGGCGGGTCGATTCGGTGCCAAGGCAGCGCAAGCCGGGATCCAGATTGAACAGCTTGTGACGAGTCTGTCAGCGGGGGCACCGATCGCGCAGTCGTTCGCATTCCAAGCGGCCGACCTTGGTATCGTATTAGGCGCGCCATTAATCGGTTCGATTGTCGCCGTTTCGGCCGCCTTAGCCGGGCCATTTATTAACAGCCTTTTCGACGGTGCCAGCGCTTCGGACAGACTCGCCGACGCACTCGACCGGGTCGACCGGGTAATCACCAACTCGAACAGCGGCGGTATAATTGAATACACCGACGCGATCCGCGAACTGGCAAAGGTTAGCGAAGAAGCCGCACGCGGCCGACTACGCGCCGCCATTTTAGACGCCGAAGACGCAGCCCGCGCAGCCTCGCAGGGGATAGCCGATAGCTTTCAGGACGCGTTCGATCTTGGTGACTTTATCGCGGGTAATTTAGAAGACGCGATCAGCGCAGCACGCGCGGCGGGCGATAGCATCGGCCCGGCGTTAACTACCGGCATAGGCCGCACGCTTGAAAACAACATAGCCGACCAACTCGGCACGGCGTTAGGTGCCACGACAGAAGAAGCCCGCGCGCTAGGTGTCGAGGTGGTAAACCTTATCGCGGCGGCGGAGCAGTTCAAGACGCCCGAGGCGTTTAGAGAAATCGAAGAACGGCTAAACAGCCTATCAGAAAACGCCACGCCGCAGACCCGCGACCAGATCGACCGCTTGATCGGCTCTATTTCCGAATTCGTCGACAAGGGCGTCGAGGCGGGCGACAAGTTAAGCCGCTTAAACTTCGACGTATCAAGCGAGGGTACACTGCAGACCGAGCCGGTTAAAAACTATTCCGACGCGGTCGACAATCTGATCCAGCAACTAACGATCCAAGACAAGACCCTAAGAGAGGGCGAACTGGCCGGGCAGCTTTACGCGGCCGCACTGGCTACCGGCAAAGAGTCGGTCGACGATCTCGACCCGGTGATCGTTTCGCTGATCAAGTCGATTAACGACCAAAAGCAAGCCAGCGAAGACGCCGCACAAGCAAAGCGCGACGAAGCCGCAGCAAACGACGATCTACGAAAAGAGTTAGCCGAGGAAGAACGCGCACGCCAAGCCGCTAAGAAAGCCCTAGAAGACCAAAAACGCGAACTAGAACGGTATAGCGCATTCGTTAGACAGATCGAAGCGGAAAACAACCCGGCGGAACGTGCGCGCCAGATTTACGAAGAACGGCTGCAGATCATACAAGACCATTACGGTTTTGTTTCTCAGCTAGAAGCCGAAAACACCGAGGAGGGGATCGCAGCCCTTAAGCGTTACGAAGAAGCGCTCGACGACCTTAAAAAGAAAACGGAAAACGGCCTTTTTGATGATCTAGCCGGTGAAATGGACAGCCTCGCTAATACGGTAAGTGGTACCGCCGCTTCGGTTGCGCTCGGCTTTCAAGACGGCGAAGACGCGGCGGCCAGCCTTGCGAGAACTATCGGTACGCAACTACTCGGCACCGTGATCAACTGGGGTATAGAAACCGCAGCGGCGGCGCTTAAGGGCATGATCGCCACGCAAACCGCCGAGGCTGGCAAAACGGCGGCTATCACCGGCGCGATTGGTACACAAACCGCAGCAGCGACAACGGCGGCCGGTGTGGTTGCCGGGGCGCAAACGTCGGCAGTAACAACAATCGGAGCGGCAGCGGCACCCGCAGCGGCGGCAACGTCGATCGCTACCGGGGGCGGCGCGGCTATCTCAGGCACGGCGATCGCCCTTGGCGGTATCGCGGCCATTATGGCGGCGCTTGCTATTGGCGGACGTAGTCAGGGCGGTAATGTTCGAGGCGGCCAACTCTACCGGGTGAACGAGTGGGATCAAGAGTTCTTTATGCCTCACACCGACGGCCGGATCGTAACGCCTCGCGACGCCGGGCAAGGCACAGCGGCGGGTAACAGCGTCGTAATGAATAACGTAATGAATGTTACAACGTCGAACGTTCGCGAATTTACCCGCCCGCGTTCACGTCGTCAGTTAGAAGCGGCGCAATACCGAGGCTATCAGCGCGCGTATGAAAGGAACCGTTAACTATGTTTATAAATGAAATTTTCCCGGAAGATATAAGCAACGGCGCGCAGGGCGGCCCGCGTTACAGCACAAGCCGCACCGAGTCGCTAAACGGCCGCGTTAAAAAGAATATCAACTGGGAATACCCGCTACACTCTTACGACGTGGCGTTCGGCGTTCGGTCGTTCGAGGACTTGCACAAGGTCTTAAGTTTCTTTCACGTTGCCGAGGGTGCCGCGCATTCGTTTCGGTTTAAAGATTGGTTCGATTATAAAAGTTGTTTGCCTCACGACGAGATCAGCCGAAGCGATCAGCTGATCGGAACCGGCGACGGCACAACCCGGACTTTTCAACTAGTGAAGCGTTACACCGTCGGGCCGCATGTGAAATTTCGCCGTATCAACAAGCCGCGCTTAAATACGTTAATCGTTGCGTTTAGCGGCTTAAACGTCGACCCGGCCGGTTACACGGTGGACGAATTCGGGCGGCTTACTTTCTTGTCGGCACCCACGCCCGGAACCTTGATCACGGCGGGCTATGAGTTCGACGTCCCGGTAAGCTTTGAAGAAGACGACCTACCGACTAACCTCGACGGCTACGACAACGGAACCGTAAACGTGGTACTAACCGAAGAAAGGCTGATCCCATGAGTAGAGCGATCGATAATATCTTACGCGAGCATTTGATCGAAACCGTCACCACCTTGGCGACGTGTTGGCGCGTTACGCGCACGGACGGCGTCGTGGTGGGCTTTACGTCGCATGATTCAAGCATTGAGGCGGGCGGCTTGGTTTTTAAAGCCTCGGGCGTCTCACAGACCGACACGGCCGCGACGATGGGGCTAGACGTTGACACAACCGAAGTTCACGGGCTAATAGACGACGAGGACGGCGTCCCGGAACAAGTTTTAAACAAGCTTTACGACGGCGCTAAAATTGATGTGTTCGAACTGAACTATAAAAACCCACCAGCGGAGATCACCGAGACGTCAGTTATTTGGGTTAAAAGTGGCGTAGTGGGTGACGCTATCCGGGAGCGTGGCGCGTGGGTTATCGAAGCCCGGACGCTTACCGACTTATTAAGACAGTCGAACAGCGTTAAAACGTCGCGCCTATGCCGCGCAGAGTTCGGCGATCACAATTGCCGGGCAGACTTAAGCCAATACCGAAAAAGCGGCTTTATAACGGGTTACAGCGGCCGCGTTGTCTCGATCAATATTCCGAACTTAGGCGTAAATGACGCCCGGCGCGGATTGCTCGAACTATCTAACGGGGTTAAATTCGACATAGACAGCAACACGGCGGACAGACTAACATTGACCGAGCCGCCCGCGTTCGATCCGACGGGTTTAAATGGCGTCGTGACGTTCGGCTGCAATAAGTGGATCACCGACTGCCAAAAGTATAACAACATGCTTAATTATTACGGTGAACCTTATGTGCCAGATTCCGACGACTGGGTCGCGGGCTTCTTCAATACAGTTAATTTGTAACGCCGCTCGCAGTTTCAAAAACACACCTTACAAACACCAAGGACGGACACCGGGCGCGGGGCTGGATTGCATAGGGCTCGTAATGGCCGCGCACGAAACGGCCGGGGTCGAGTTCGACCTACCTACCGACTATTCGCGGGTGCCTCGCCCGGCTCTACTGCTTAAGCACTTAGGGCGCTACTGTCACACCGTACCCGTGCAAGAAATGGCCGCCGGTGATATTCTTCTACTAAAGCTTCGCAAATTCCCGCAACACTTGGCGCTATACGTCGGAGAAAATACGATCGTTCACAGCTACCAAGCCGCGCGGAAAGTAATCGAACAAAGTCTGGATCCGCGCACGTTTAAGCAGATTCACACAGTACACAGGTTAAAAGAATGGGATCATTATTCAGCGTAGACTTACCCGATCAAGAGGGCGAACGCCTCGACACGTCCGACGTAAACCCGGTCGGGTATGGTAAAGTTTTAGCACGCGTTAAGGGCATGGCTCGGATCCCGGCGCGTCTTATCCACCAATTACCGATCGTCGAGACGGTGCACGAAGAAGAAGTCGAGGCGGGCGGTAAAGGTGGCGGAACGTCGTCATACACGAAAACCACTTACACCTATTCGGCAACGTTCGCCGTTATGATATGCCCGCAAAAGATCCAAGGCGTGCGCCGGATCTGGCTTAACTCGAAACTGTTTTATGAAAACCGCCCGTTTATGTCCGGGACGGTAGCGCAAGCGCGCGAGACGGCCGAGTCATTTTTTAACGTCTACCACGGCACCGAAGACCAGATGCCCGACCCGATTTTACAAGCGCGTTACGGCGACGCGACGCCCGCGTACCGGGGCCGGGCTTACATCGTATTCCAAGACATTGAGCTGGAAGAATTCGGGAACCGTGTCCCCTCGGTGGAAGTCGAGGTCGTGGAGAACGGCACCGGCTCAACGTATGACACTGTTTACCCGTACCCGCTTTATTTGCGCGACCTAGTCGGCGAAATTTGCGTGCGTTCCGGGATCCCGCCGACGCTTTTCGACGTCTCGGAACTGTCCGACACGATCACCGGGTATTCGTTCACGTCGTCGGGCTCGGGTATGGAACAGCTTGAACCGCTTATGGCTTTATACAATTTCTTTCCGCAGGAGAAAGGCGAAAAGCTAGTGTTCAAAAGCGACCCTGTCCCGGTTGAGCGCGACGAGTACAACGAGCCATGTTTGATCAACGAAGACGGGCTCCTGGTTAACGCGTATCACGACGTTTTAGGCCGTCAGGGTTACTTCCCGAGCGAGGCGGGCACGTCAGAGGGTCAGTTCTTAATGTTACGCGCCGCAGCGTTGGCGGTTAAGTACGTCGGCGATTCGACGAGCGAGTGGCGCGGCATAATGGATAATTTACGCCGGGGTGTTGATGGGATATACAACCAGACCCCGCCGACCGATACAGACACTTTGTATTCGCCGCACTGGCTTTATAACTGCAAGGCACCCGTCGCGGCGCAAAGTGAAAAGCTAAACGTTAAAATTTACCTTGAACCGTTCGCCGGTGGTTGGACGGCGTTTATACCAGCGGGCTACCCGAATTTCGGCGAGAGTATCAAACAGATCACGCGCATCTATTCGGATCAATCGTCTTGGGTTACGTTTTTTAACCCATTCGCCAGTATTAACGGCGATGACTACGGCGTCCCGGTAAGCGTGGAAACCGACGAGACAGGAACTACTCTTGTACTCCAAGGCGATAGCAGCGGCGGCGCGCTAACCGCTAACGCTATGGTGATCTATAACTTCGGCCCGGTGCTTAATGTTTCGCAAAACATGGAGGCTTGGCCGTATTGGCGGCCGTTGGAACCCGGTGAAATAGATTGCGCCGTGGACGTCATGCCGTGGGCGCTGGAATGCTTTGAACTACTCGCCGACGTTACGGGCGAACAGCAGTACACCGACGCGTATAACGCCACCGAGGCGAGCATATACACCGTGTTTAACGTTGACGACGGCCGGGCGTGGTTCAAGCCGCGAGGCGGCGAGCCGTTAAACACGTCGGGTGCTTATGTATCGTCGAGCCGTCCCGGTTTCGGTGACAACTCGCTTTCACGTTCTAACGATCTCGGCGTTTTGGCCGTGATACCAGAGGGCGAGGGCGAGGCACAAGTCGGCCGGGGTTTACGCGACTCAATCAAAGCAACCGACACCGGGATCCGGGTTCGCCTCAAATATGACATTGACGCGACCGCTTCGATCACTATCTTTGTTCAATCAGGGCCAACGGTCGACAACTCCACCCGTTATTTTTTGCGCCGTACTCTACAACCCGGAGCCGGGGAGATCGACGAGGTGATCCCGCTTGAAGATTGGATCGCTTACACAATACGCGGTGATTTTGGTTGGCGTCCCGTGATTAACGCAACGCCGTTACAGGAGGGCGTAGTGATCGACGTTGTGGGCTACACCTACCAAAGCGAGCCCGCCGCAGAGATCGAACTTTTGAATTTCCGCCCGGTGCCGGAACTACAACTGCCCTACTCGCCGCACATTGCGCCGTACACCGCGAACAGTATCGACGGCCAGCTAATCGAATGGCGAGGCGCACCGGGGATCGGTTATCAAGACCCGGTTGTATGGTCGCGCCTTAACAATAGCGCCGGGCTTGAGGGTATGCTCGACTTTATGGAAGATTCACAAAACGAGTATTTCAGCCGCTACGGACAGCGCGGGCCGTTCATGCCGTCTTACGTGTGGGATCGCTTCGACTTGCAAGCGACCGACGCCGCCCCGAATACGTGGACGTTTGACTGGGTCGATCCGAACTCGCAGTGGGTCGGCTATACCGCGCGGGCGGTCGCAGCGTTGGCAGAGTCGGCGCACTTATCCAGTAACAGCCGCGCCGCGTTGCTCGCGTCTTACTTCCTCGCATGGCTTGAAAGCGAATGGCAAGACCCGGATCAATACATCCCGACAAACTTCCCGGAAACACTCGCATTTATTCAGCGTTCCCGCCCTTACTCGCCGGGTGACGTCGCCACGCCTTACAACGGCCGCGTTTATCGTTGTGTCAATTTGTCCGAGGGTGGATCGACCGCAGCGAGCGCGCCGAACTTCCCGACGTCGATCGGGTCGAGTGTCCTAGACGGTGAAATTCAATGGCTTTGCATTGGCTATACATACGGCACGATCCCGGCTTACGGAGACTACGACGAACCGCACGCGGCGGCGCTCTTTATGCGCGCGGCGGCGTACTTGCATTTGCACGGCACCGAACAGGCTCGCATGGTCACTTTAATTGATCGCTTGTGGGACTACCTCGAAAGACTATGGGGCGACGCGTACGGAGAAGTCGCGGGGACGTGGTCACATAACCCGGCGAACGCGGAGTGGTTCGGTTTTTGGTCGGGCGAGATCGTAACGGTACTAGCTAAGTTTTTAGGGCCGCTCGACTCGGTGCGCGCTGCAGTAGGTATTCCAAGGCAAACAATCGAAGACCGGCTAAAAACACATGCTGAATGGATAGCGGCGCGGTCTCGTACGGTCAGCGTTGAAAGCCTCGAAAATGTGATCACCTCGCGTGGTTTTAATGAGACCCGCACCCGAGAGTCCGAATTGCCGCGCCGGGTAGAACTGGACTTCCCGAATTCGTCGCGCAACGGCCAAGACGATACGCGTTACATTGAGAAGCGATCAGCGCGCAGCGAAGACGAACGCAGCTTTAAAAGCCCGGTTTATATGTCCGGCGACGAAGCGCTGCAGATCTGCTACACGCAAATGCTAAAAGCGCACAGCCAGCGCACCGACTATGAGTTCGCGATAACCGACAAGACGCTGCAGCCGGGCGACGTTCGCGAATACATGATCGACAACGTGATCCGCCGTATGCAGTTTAGAGAAATAGACTTAAGCGCCGAGGGTGTGGCAGACGTGAAAGCGCACAGCTACGACCCGACCGCGTTCACGTTTGGCATTGCGGGGAGTGGCGACCCGGCAGGAACGACGGGTGTTAATGCCGTCGCGGGGACGATCGGCGTCATATTGGATATACCGCTTTACCGTGACGATCTCGACTCGATCGGGGTGTCGTCTTACCCGGTGCCGCTTGGGTCAAACTGGCGCGGGGCTGGCCTGTTTACGTCTACCGACGATGTTACATATTCGGCGAGCGCGCGGTACCTAGTGGAGCCGACGCACGGCATAGTAAACGCGCCATTACTTGAAAAGAGCCCGGATCAGTTTGACCGTGAAAGCCGCTTAATCGTAACGCTAGAAAACGGCACGCTTTCAAGCATCAGTGAGGGCGAGTTCTTGGCGGGTAAAAACCTTGCGCTAGTCGGCAACGAGATCATTTATTTTAAAGACGCCGTGATCGTTGGCGCGAGTCAATTCGAGATTAGCACGATCGCCCGTGGTCGTTGTGGCACCCGCGATCGAATATACGGCCATGTGAGCGGTGAACGCTTCATTTTGCTGTCTTCCACCGGGATCGCTGATGTTCCATTGAATGAAAACGAAATAGGCGTAGAAAGCTATTACAAAGCCGTTTCAGTAGGGCAGACCGAAGCCGACGTCGAGCCGCTAACCTTTACGCCTTACGCGGAGCGCTTAAAGCCATTCGCGCCGGTGCACCTTAAGGCACGAAAAGCGGCAACCGGGATCACCGTCACATGGATCAGACAGACCCGCTTATCGGCTGAATGGCGCGACGGGGTCGACGCGGTACTCGGCGAGGCGTCCGAGTTGTATCGGGCTTACTTGCGCGACGGGATCGGGGGTGACATACTTCGGACACATGAAATAACGTCGCCTAGTGTATTTTTTAGCTACGAAGAATTAGACGGCTACTTCGGGCCGGGCGACGAAAGATATTTAGAAATAGTCCAAGTTTCGGCGGTAGTCGGCGACGGAAAACCAGCGGGGATCGTAATATGACAACAGCACGGCTTAAGCTACCCGAGATCACACAATCTCAGGCCAGTAAGCATTTAACCCATAACGAAGCGCTCGCCATGCTCGACATATACGCGGGCGCGAGTCTTAACAGCATAACGACCGCGACGCCGCCGAGCGTCCCGGTTGAGGGCAGCGCGTTTTTTGTCCCGGAGGGGGCGACGGGCGACTGGGCACCCAACGAGGGAAAGATCGCTTTTCGCTTCAATGCTGAATGGCATTACATAGATTTACCGACCGGGTGGATCTTCGAAATACTCGACGAAGAACGCGTAGTGGTTGCCCGCGCTTCGGGGATCGCCGACGTGGGCGGCGCGGGCGTTGAGTTTTCCGAATACGGGCTAGGCACTAACGCCAAGTTCATAACGCTAACGGACTATAACGACCTAGACCAGTACCAGACGGGTTTTTATTCCGTTTTCCATTCCGACGTGTCAGCCGTAGCCAACGCGCCCGCGTTTAAATCGGCTACTAACGTAAACGCAATTATTAAGCTTGTGAAAGAGTCCGATCGATTCACGGTAGAAGTTATCGAAACTAAACGATCCGACTCTACGCACCACCGCGTAAAAGTCGGGGCGTCTACTTGGGGAGGGTGGCGCGACTTATGGGCCGAGATCGCAGCGGCGGCCGGTTCGGGTGGCGGTAGTGAATTAACAGCCGCAGAAATAAAAACACTTTACGAGTCGAACGCAGACACGAACGCTTTTACGGACGCAGAAGAAGCCGCGATCGCTAATTTAGGCGCGTCGGCGTTCTTAGAAAGCTTTAAGGGATATGGCTTAGGGGGTGATGCTCCTGTTTTTAATGATTGGGACTCTATTCCCCTAAACTTTGGGGGTTTTCTTTCAGTACCAGCGGGGGCGGCAAATATTCCGCAGGGAATGCCCGATGCGTTTTACATCTTAGCCTATGTCAGCCGTAATACGGACGCGATACTGGCTATGAGTAATAGCAATAATTCAATTCATAAACTACGTAGGGATGGTAACGGTTGGACTTATGACGGGGAGCTTTACCATTCAGGGAACAGCGTTAACGCTAAACAATTCGGGATCGGTGTTCCGGGCTTAGAAGACCCGCCGATAATCGGGAACTTCAACACGAACAAAATAAGCGGTATTTATAGAACAAGCGGCGGGGAGGTGGGAACGCCTTTAACATCGAGTATAGCCAGCGTTTTAAACTTAGGCCGTAGTGACGACGACGGCTTTAACCAAATTTATGTTAGGGGTGCCGAGCAAGACAACACAGTTCAAGCATACATACGAGGGGGGTCGGGGTCAATTTTCACTAACTGGTATGAGGTATTACACACGGGTAATTCGATTAATGCCTTAGACTACGGAGTGAAGCGATCCAAAGGGTGTGTAGGTAACGACATCGACGCCACGACTCAAAGCGGCTTTTATTTCGGGTATGGGGGTTCGCACGCAAGCAACCCGACCGCAGGGGACAATCCTTTCCCGGACTCCGCAGGGGTGTTCAGCGTCACCGTTTCGGGTGAGTATTTCAGCCCCGGTTCCGGCGAATACGTGACGCAGATCGCGGTCGATAACAGCAACGCTAACCCGGGCATGGCTTTCCGCCAAAAAACCTCTAACGCTTCGGGGTGGAAACCATGGTCGAATGTTCTTTTTGACGGCGGGAGCCGAGGCGCAACGGGTAAGGCTTACGCCGACGTGTCGGCCGGTAACGTGACGTTAAGCGCTGAACAATCAAACGTACCCGTTATACAATTAGGCGGCACGCCGGGGACGTCTCGAACTCTAACCGTTGCACCGCTTGAACGAATGTGGGTTGTGACAAATGACAGCGACGGCGGCTGCACCTTAACCACCGGCGCGGGTGGGACGGTGTTTTTAGAGGCGGGTTATCAGTATGTAGTGTTCGGCGACGGTACGGGCGTTCGCGCAGCGGTGACAATCGCGCCGAACGGTCTTAAGATGAACGGCGATCTAATATTGCCGATTTACTCTACCGCTACCGTCCCGGATCCGTCCACTCGTTACATGGTGGCGATCGGCGTAACCGACGGCGACAGCGGCGCGCCGTGCCTTGCGGTAAGTGACGGCGGATCATGGAAACGCGTTGCGCTTGGCGCGACCATATCGTCGAGTTAACTATGCCGGGTGTGTTTGTCGTGTTAGATTGTCAACCGTGCGCTAAAATACCAGTAAGAAAGGAGGCGATCGATCATGCCGTTCGATTTTAAAAGCGTTTTATACGGGGCGATAATCACGGCGATCGTCGCCGGTTTGGTAGGAATGGTTTTTGCTCGCCTTAAGAAGTCCGCCCCGATAACCGAAGCCGAGGCGCAGAAAATCGCCGACGGTGCCGCTGAAAAAATGGGGGCGCAAATTCGAAAGGAATGCGCCGGGCAGCACGCCGAGATCAAGAAAGCGATCGAGACGGCGACCCGAGCGAGTGACAAAAGAGACGACGAAGTCCGCGACGACTTTCGGCGACTGGGCGAAACCATGCTGGCCGCCGTAGACAAACAAGACGCGCGACTAACCGAATTAACGATGCACCTTTTAAACCAAAGGGGTGAGAAGCAATGACCACCGTATTATTGATAGACGACGACGTGATCAGCCTTGAATTGATCACCGAGGCTATGAAAGAGGAGGGCTACAATGCGATCGCCCTCACTGACCCGGAACGCGCGATCGAAGTCGCCGTAGAGTTGAAGCCGGATTTTATAATTATCGACATAATCATGCCGAATAAATCCGGGCTTGAACTTTGCCGGGACTTCAAACTCAACCCGGCCACCCGCGAGATCCCGATCATGTTTCTAAGCGCCTCGGACGACGTCAACCACGCGATCGCCTCGCTTCATTTGGGTTGTGTTGATTACTTGCGTAAACCTATACGCGCCGGGCAACTCGCCGACGTTATCCGCAAACATGATATGATCCGGGAGATCGCGCAAGTATGGCAACCCGCCCGGCGCGAACTGCAGAGCATTGTCGAAAAGTATCGAAACCCGAGGGGATCCGCAGCATGAAAAAAGCCGACATAATTAAACGCATTATCGAAAGGGAGGGGGGCTTTTCAGACCACCCGAACGACGCCGGGGGCGCTACTCGCTACGGCATAACCGAGAAGACCGCCCGCCGCCACGGCTACGAGGGCGACATGGCGGATCTACCTTACGATCTCGCCGTTTCGATATACTCGGGCGAATTTTGGGACACAGTCAACGCCTCGAAACTTCCCGCCAACGTCCGCGAACAAGTCGTAGATTTTTGTGTTGTTGCCGGGCCATTCCAAGCAGGGCGCGCACTACAACGCGCGGTGAACGCTTTTAGTCGTGGCACTAAGTTAGCGCTAAAAGAAGACGGGATCGTCGGAAGCAAGACCGCAGCGGCCGCAAAAGAGGCAGACCCGGACGCGTTGCCGGTTGCGCTTCGTTCTTTCATATCACAATATTTTATTGCACTGGCCCGGACTCGCCCGACTAACCGCGCGTTTTTAGACGGCTGGCTGTCAAAAAGGGTAGAACTACAATGAAACTGTTTTTATTAACCGTGCTTAAAAATTTGGGTGCCGCTTTTCTTACCGAAAAGATGGCAATTTGGGGCGCTCGCATGGCCGCCAGCTTTACCACCAACAAGATCGACGACAATGTCGTAAACCTTATCGCGGCGGCGTCAGCTAACGACCCGGAGGCAATGAGAACGGCGATCGAAGCAATCGCCAACGAGATCAAGACCAAGGACGACCAAGGCGTCTAAGTTCAACCGGGCGGCCTTTGCGTTTCGCATCTTCCACCCCGGCACGCATACCCGAAGACCAGCCGAGATCGGTATAAACGACCGTTTTCTCGGCGACGTCTCGCCACTCAAAGCCGAGCGCTATGCCTTGCGCCCTTTCTTCGGGGTCGTTGTCATTTAATACCCCCGGTTGCGTTAAAAGGCCGTGTGAAGTGTAAGGGCTTTCGTTACGCGTTACACAGTCGCGCATTGCCGCGCGTAAATAGTTCAAATTTTTCTCAACGTCGCCCGCGTAAGGGCTTTCAATAATTACTCGCATGTTCTACACTCTTATTGCGTTTCTTGCTATATGTATGCGCGCCAAGGACGGCGCACTCTTTTTTAAAATCCTTTCCCGTGGGGCTTCGCCCTTTCAGACCGTTTATGGTCTTGGCGGTTTTTGTTGTACGCCAGCTTTTCTTCCAACGCCCCGAATAAATCGTAGTCGTTACGCTCGGCAACAAAAATAATACTATCAACTAGTGTATGGTATCGGTGTTCGATCGAACGTGCCGCCGTCGGTATTAATTGCGCCAGATGAACCTCGCGAGCAAAGTCGGTAAGCGCGCCGTTTATGCCTAAGTGTTGCGCGCCGATCGTGTCGTATTCGCAGAAAGGATCCACGCTCGCCCCGGCTTTTTCCGGGTTGTACTTAATACAGTACCGCCCGGCAACGTCTAGCGTACGGATCAGCGCGTCGGCCAGTTCTACCTCGCCCATTTTGCGATCGGGCAGGTGGTCGTCGTTAAGGTTTTTTCGTTCGCCCTCGGTCGCTTCGGCTACTTCGGTACTAACAAGCTGTAATGTCTGTAATAGGCAACGGTTCGGATCGTCCCACCAGCCGACCGCCTTATTTTGTTCATAGATACGCCTTGCGAGTTCGTTTAAATTAATGTTTGACACTGTCTTCGGTTCCTTTTGCGTTTTCGATTGCTTGAATAAAATGGGTTGCGCTTTCAGTGAACGACTTTGCGTTCGCTTGCTTATACCCGGTCGTGTGGATCTGATCTAACGTGCGTTTAACTTGAAGTTGTAACGCGTTTTCGTTCGGTGCGTTGCGACATATCGCTGCAGCAACGAGAGCGGAGGCCGTCGCGATAATGTGCACGACGTCGGCCGGGCTTTTCGTCTCGCATAGCTTAAGCGCCAAACCGACCGCCTCAGAATTTAGTTTATTAAGGTGCGCGATTAGTTGTTCGTCCATTTTTGGATCCTCGTTTTGTCTTCTTCAATTTCGTTTATGATTTTAGCGAATACTTTAAACGCCGCAGGGTTAGCGACTAAGTGTTCGCCGAGTTCGTCGAACCGTTCCGGGTCGGGTATCGCCTCGGCCGCCTCGCTTACTAGGTCGACGGCTTCGGTTACGCGTTCGAGGCATTCGATCAAGTCTTCGCGAAAGTTCGGGCCGTACGGTGCCACGTCTTCGCCGTACTTCACCGACTCGATCAGCGCTGCAATTTTCTGGCTTAAGTTCATACGAGTTCTTCGCCTTGGCTATTTATCGACGTTCCGCAGTTAGGGCACGGCGCGATCGGTTCGTATTCTTCACCGTTCCACCCGGCTTTCTTGGTGTTTACTGATCCGTCGTCGTTGTGAATATCGCGAGGGAACGGCAACACCTCGGCGTCGAGTACAACGCCGCACGCTTTACAACTAATTATTTTCATCTTGTAACCTCTTTATTAGTTACGCGCAAGTAATCAATTAAGTGATTTTGTGAATAGCGCAAGTAATCGAATATACTTTGTTAACCGTCTTTTGTGCGCGGCTAAAATTCTGCTTTGCGACGTCGTGCGTAAATATCGCAGCGGCGGCGGGCATCCCGTCGACGTAATGCGAGAACAACGCGTCGCGGATCGGCCCCGGGCGGATCGACGTCAGGCTTAAGATCAGTTCGAGCCGTTCGCGGGTTTCTTGCCCTTGTAAAAGTGCGTGCACAATCATTTTGTACGTTCCCACTTAAATTCACTCAGCGGCAGGGCGTCGCGCAATTCGGAGAACTTCCAGTCAGGCGCGCCGGGGTGTGTGAAGTACCGATCCCAGTTGGAATACCTAGTCGCCCGCTCGTTGTGCATAGTGACGCCGCACGGCTCGCCGTCGATAAGGATCTGCACTTCTTGTTTCGCGTAGCCGTTAACGCCGTCTATAAAAGCCGTCGCCGACGCCGTAAAGCTTGTATCGTTTGTTATGGTCTTCATAGTCGATTAATCCTTTTGATAGCGTTCATGTTCCCACCCGTCGGCTTTAATCGGCCACCACGACGCCCACGCGGGACGCTCGGACATTATCGCCGCCATTTCTTGCCAAGAGCCGCGCCCGTGTTCGACCTCGGCTATTATTTCATCGTGCGTGTGCATTACCACGGGATAACCGGCGCGCTCAACGCGTACCAGTGCTTCGGCTTGAATATCCGCCGCCACGGCTTGCGTGACGTTTTCAGCTAGTCGGCCGCCGTAGGTGTCTTTTACAATCCAGCCGATCGGGCCTTTTTGTGAATTGGTGTTATATCCCTCGAACGTGATTTTTACGCACGGGCCGCGCTTTAACTTGTCTTCGTCCGGGATCAGCTTCGGCCGGTGATAGTGAAGAAAACGCCCGGACGGTAAGCGCAAATACAGCACGTCGCCGCGCTTATCATAAGCCATTGTGATCGGGCCAACGTCGTAGTATTTGCCGGGGTTGCGTACCGCTGCAATGAAAGCGCCCTCTAGGCCGAACAATTCGGGGACGGCGTCCCACGGTTTCGGGCCTATTTGTCGGAACTGGCCGCCCCAAAATTCGACGATCTCGGGCGAGGCTTCGCGCCACTTAATGATCAGTTGTTTAAGTTCGTCGTCGGATTGTGTCGCGCCGAATGCTTTCCACGCGCCTATCCAACCGCCGTAACCGCTCGCCAACTCGGCCACCTTGCCGACCTTTTTCCGATCCGGGTGGTGCGTGCCGTTTTGCTTTTTGTAATCTAAGTAATATTCAAGCGAATTGCCGGTGATAGCCGCCGCGCTCATTTCGTATATTTTGCCGTGTGTTGCGAATACGTCGATCCGCCATTGGCACCCGGAGAGGCACGCAAGGACGACAGCCTCGATCGCCGAGAAGTCACAGCAAATTAAACGTTTGCCCTCGCTCGCTTTAAACAGACCGCGCAAACAGCCAGTTATTGTTTCGACCGCGTCAACCCACAAGCCAGCGAATAAATCAGGCTTATCGTAGTAACGGTTTATGTCTTCAATAGCCGCGACCATTGGATCGATCAGCCAGTCGACGAGCGGAGTATTATCGGATCCGCATTCCGGGCACGCGTTAGGGTGTTCAAGCGTTTTTATGCCGTCGCCAAAGTAGCGGCCGCAATCGTCGCAGCGGCGCGTCTTCGGGCCTTTTGCGGTCAGGTTTTGCAACTGAACGCCACCTGCAGACCACCGGCCAGTCTGATCCGCGCCGCAATACATATACTGATCGCGTAGCCTGTTATCGGAACTAAGCGAGCGGTCGAGGCTGAAAAGCTTTTTAATATTGGCACCGGCGAGCGCTTGGCGTATCTGCAGCACGCGTTCAACTTTACCGCCCCGGAATTGTGCGAACTTCGGCGCGTCGTCGTAGTCGACAGGGTGAACGTTGACCAACTCGCCGGACATAATTTTTACGGCCTTGTCGATTTTCTGCAGACGTCCCTCGATCGTCTCGGCCTTAACGTCGGCGATCGGTAAGCCTTGCCCGTTCAACCATTCGCACATTTTAGCGGTTTCACCGACCGAGCCGACCGCGCCGCCGGTTATCTGCCCTAGTTCGATTGTCAGGCGCTTTTCGGTTTCGCTGTAAAGGTATAGACAGCGATCCAGCGTTACCCGGTCGACGAGTACGCCGCGCGCGTTTATGCGCTGATCCGTGATCCACGTTGCGCGCTCGTAGTCGGACATATCCGGCAAATGCGCCGCGACCATATCTTCGGCCGTTACGTCTTGCGCGCAATACGAATACAGTCGTTTAAATTCTTCGAAGTGGGTGCGCGGTAAGCGGCGGAACTCAGGCCGGGTTTTTGTCGGCTTGTGCGGGCGGGTCAATTGCTGGATCAGTTGCTTACCGTCTTTTTGCTTGCCCTCTAAGCCGAGAACTTTCGAGCAAGTCGCGAGCGATCCCGGCATAGAGAAACGGCGGGCGCGTGCCATAACGCAGACACCACGATCGAACGAGATAGGCGGCCAGCCGTAGCGGCGCACGCAGACCATATTCCAGATCCACCATTCAAATGTAAAATTGAACGCCTCTAACCACCCGCCGTTCTTAACGTGTTCGAGTAAATCGGTTGGCTCGGCGCTTAGTCCGGGTATGAACCCGCGCACGCCCCGGCCGTCCTTAAGGTCGTAATATAGGCACAAAATTTCGGTGCTAGGGTGTTCAGCATAAACGGGCGTACCTACAACCGGGAGGCCGCCTTTACCGTTCGCACCGATACCGCGAACCGTTTTTGTGACCCGGTCAACCGTGAAGCCCGCCTCGCTGTACGTCTCGAAGTCTAACGAGGGGCGGACGGTTGACGGGTACGCGCCGAGGCTTCGAATTTGTGTACCGTCCGGGATCTCATGTGGTGCCACTTCGTAAACGTGATCCCAGTCCGGCCCAGTCATTTGATCCGGGTTAGCGACAAAGGTGCAATCGCTTTCCGGGTGGTAAACTATAACGCCCATTACTGATCCTTATCCGCCACGCGGCGGTCTGTCATTGCGTCGGCAAAGTCGCCGCGCGTTTTGTCGTAGTACCACGATCCGCCGTGGAGTTCGTCGAGTTCGTCGCAGCGGTTCGCGCGTCGTCTTTCTTCGCGCTTTTGCGCCCTTTCGTCGCCTAAAAATAACAGGTAAGTAATGAAGCCCGCCGCAGAAAGCGCCAGAAACAACGCCAGCGCGTTAATAAAGAATTGTTGCATGATTATCGCCCTGTATAGCTGTAATCGTCAGAGGATAGCGCAGGGACGCGAGAAACAGCCCTGAAAAACCCGAAAAGACACAAAAGCCCGAAAAAAGTTAACATACACGGCCCGCCTTTTTCATAAGTGCGCGTATTGTTTGCATTGTGTAGCGCGCTTGGTGCCGGGCGTCGTCGAGTGCGACGTGTTTAACTCCCTCGAACGGTAGAACGTTTTTAAAGTCCGGCAGGGTGCAAAGTTCGCCCAACTCAACGATCGTTCTAACGTCGCGCTCGTTCCAAAATTCCCACGGCACCGCGTACCCGTGGCGCTCAAACATGCGCTTTATCTTCGTTATGTCAAACGTCGCACCGTTCCCCCATATACGAAAATCACCGTAAAAGTTCCGCAGGTATCGATCCAACTTCGCCACCGCGTCGGCTTCGCTTATTACTTCTTTAGGGCGAAAAACGCGGGCTTGTGCTTCGCGCGATTGCTCGCTCCACCATTTGACCGTTTTAGGGCATATCGTCCCGCCGCTTGTACTGGCGTCGATTATAACCTCAATGCCGGGGATCTCTTTCATATCGGTTTTAATGCCGTGTAGCGCGACGCTTAAGATCTTGGCGTCGTCGCCCGTGTCGAGCGCTTCGAGGTCTGCAAAAATGTGTACGGGTAATCTTTCCATATTGAAACAGCCCGGCTTAACACCGGGCCGCCTTTCGTTTTATTGGTTAGGTAAGAAATTATGATCTTGTTGCGGGCCGCCTTGGTTGCCGTTGCCTTGGTTGTAACCGTTGCCTTGGTTGCCTTGGCCGCCGTTGTAACCGTTGCCTTGGTTGCCTTGGTTGCCTTGGTTGCCTTGGTTGCCTTGGCCGCCGTTGTAACCGTTGCCTTGGTTGCCTTGGTTGCCTTGGTTGCCTTGGCCGCCGTTGTAACCGTTGCCTTGGTTGCCTTGGTTGCCTTGG
>PBFM01000044.1 GCA_002718655.1 Fidelibacterota bacterium | reverse complement strand
TTCTTTTTTTCGGATTTACCATTCCCAGTAGGTTTTACTGCATGATATTTCACTGCATCATCATGATAATCTCGATTCTTCATATTTAATGAAACCATACCCTTTCCCTTTTTTGTGAGAACGTGAAGTAATATGGGTTTTTTTATGTCTTTAATATTATTTAAGGTATTTATAACCATATTTAAATCATGGCCATCTATGGGACCGAAATAACGAAACCCTAGCTCATCAAATAATATACCTGGTACGATAAGGCTTTTTAAACTCTCTTCAACTTTCTTTATAAATGTTCTTGTCTTACTTTTAGCTATTGGCAATTTTCCAGTAAGATCCCAAAACTCGTTTCTAACTCTGTTATATAAAGGATTGGATATTAAACGGGTAAAATAGGAAGATATCGCCCCAACATTAGGGCTAATTGACATTTCATTATCATTAAGAATAACTAATAATTGTCTGCCAAGATGTCCTGCATTATTTATTCCCTCAAATGCTAGTCCACCAGTCATTGAACCATCACCAATAATTGCTGCTACTCTGTAATCCTGGTTTTTTTGCATTCTTGCTTCTGCAAGACCTAATGCAGCAGATATTGAAGTCGAAGCATGTCCAGCACCTATGACATCATATTCACTTTCTGATCTTTTTAAAAAACCACTTAATCCATTATATTGCCTTATAGTTGAAAACTCCTTATATCTTCCCGTAAGTAATTTGTGTGCATATCCTTGATGTCCCACATCCCATACAAGTTTATCTTTAGGAGTATTATATACATAATGCAATGCAACAGTTAGCTCTATCACCCCAAGGGTTGGAGCTAAATGACCACCCACTTCCGTAATCGTGTTAATTGTAAAATGTCTTAGTTCTGAACATAATTCTACTAGTTCTTCTCGCGTAAAGTCTTTGATGTCATCTGGACAGGTAATTTTTGGTAAATATTTAAGCGACATAGTGTTCATTTATATTTTTATAATATACTTTACATTCTTTATCAAATAATACTCTGTGAAAAATGTTTATTCCATTTAGTTCAGGATGAAAGGATAAACATAGATGATGACCGGATAGAATTGCTACCGGTCTATTATCATAAATGCCAATAACTTTTAGGTTTCTGTTCATTTCTTTTATTATTGGAGCTCTAATAATTGTTGCAGGTAAAACTAATTGATATTGATTTGAAAAGTTGAATTTGATTTTTTCCGTTCTAGATTCAATTTGCCTTCCATATGCATTTCTTTGAATATGAATATCAACCAATCCTAAGGGTTTAATACGTTTATCATCGGTTGTCTTTGACATGAGAATTAAACCTGCACACGTTCCTAAAACTGGATGAGATTGACCAAAATCAACAAGAGATTCATACATGTTAAAGGTTTGAATCAATAATGACATTGTAGTGGATTCCCCGCCTGGAATAACTAGTCCATCTATTCCAATTAATTGGGAAGATTTTTTCACAGCAACAGATTTAATTCCAATATTTTGGAGTATCTTGTGATGCATGGAAAAATTTCCTTGTAATTCTAGTACACCAACTTTTATCACCAACCCCTTTCTTGAAGTCTTTCTTCCTGAGGAATCTCTGACATATCTAAACCTTTCATTGCCTTTTTTAAACCAGTGCTTGCCTTAGCAATAATCTTAGGGTCCTCAAAATGCGTAGTAGCCTCAACTACTGCTTTCGCACGCGCTTTTGGATCATCACTTTTAAAAATCCCAGAGCCTACAAAAACTGATTCTGCTCCAAGCTGCATCATAAGTGAAGCATCAGCCGGTGTTGCTATACCACCAGCTGCAAAATTAGGCACCGGCAATTTACCTAATTTTGATACTTGCTGTATTAGAGATAAAGGTGCACCAATACTTTTTGACTCAGCAACTAATTCTTCTTCATCAAGTTGTGTTATACGCTTTATACCATTCATTACTGTACGCATGTGTCTTACAGCTTCTACAATATTACCACTACCAGCTTCGCCTTTTGTTCTAATCATTGCAGCACCTTCTGAAATACGTCTTAAAGCTTCACCTAAATCTCTACATCCGCATACAAAAGGAACCTTGAAATTGTGTTTCCAGATGTGATTGTGTTCGTCTGCTGGTGTTAGCACCTCGCTCTCATCAATAAAATCAATTTCTAAAGTTTCAAGAACCTGAGCTTCAGCAAAATGTCCTATCCTACATTTTGCCATAACTGGTATTGTGACTGCATTTTGGATACCATTAATCATTTCCGGATCGCTCATTCTTGAAATTCCTCCATCCCTTCTAATATCAGAGGGTATTCTTTCTAATGCCATTACCGCACATGCACCAGCGTCTTCAGCTATTTTTGCCTGGTCAGAATTGGTTACATCCATTATTACACCGCCTTTAAGCATTTCTGCTAAACCAACTTTCACATCAAAAGTTCCTTTACTCATAAATAATTTCCTTTTCTTTTGCACCTACACACTTTTTAATCTTACAAATGACTTCATCAATAGTTTCATCTGGGGTTGAAGCACCCGCCGATATCCCAATACTGGTGCAATCATCAAACCATAATGGATCTATCTCATCAGCAGAGGTAACCTGATAAGAACATTTATTTCTTTCAAGGGATAATTGTGTAAGTCTTTTCGAATTTGCGCTAGTATATGATCCAATTACAATCATTACGTCACTATTAATCGCCAAATCTTTAATTTGTTCGTGATTTCTTCTTGTGGGAAAGCAAATTGTATTTATGAATCGAAGATCAAATACTTTTTCCATTAGAACATCCATAATCTCTTGTACATTTTCAATCATTTGGGTTGATTGGCTTACTACACCTGCTTTTTTCATTTTACGTAGAACTTTAGCCTCTTCAGTATTTGATATAATGATTGGCTTTGATACTTGAGCTGCGATTGCAACGACTTCATCATGACCGTGATCTCCAATTATTATTGTTCTTCTACCTTCTTTTTCTAATTTTTTTATTTCCTGATGTATTTCTATTACTAGTGGACATGTTCCATCAATTAGCTTAACATTTTTATTTTTTACTTTTTCCCAAATTTCAGGGGATGTACCATGCGCACGAAATAATAATGGTTTGCCATCAGGAACTTCGTCTAAATTTTCTACTACCTTTGCACCAACCTTTGATAAATCCTCTATTACCCTTTCATTATGAACGATTGTACCAAGCATATATACTTCTCCATAAGTTTTCGCTGTATCGTATGCGAGATTAACAGCATCTCTGACACCAAAGCAGTATCCTGCATCTCTTGCTACATATATTTTCATATTGAATTATTAGCCATTTTTTTTTCTATAGATTTAATCGTAGTATTAACAACTTTTCCTGAAACACTCATAAGTGACCCGTTCAAAATCGCACCAGCAGCAAATGCATGACCGCCACCACCAAAATTTTTAGCAATATCGTTCACACTATATTTCCCTTTAGACCTAAAATTAATTCTGCAACTCGTACTGTCTTGCTGAAAAATCATTAATGCAACTTCCACTCCATTTATTGTTCGAACCATATCTGTAAAACCATCTATGTCAGCTTTAGTAGCATTAGCCAAATTTAACATCTCTTCTGAGATAGTAAACCAAGCTAATTGTCCTCTTAATTCATAATTAAGATTTGATAAGAAATTACCCATCAATTTGATTCTAGATTTTGTACTATTCTCATAAATATTTTGGTATATCTTATGATTCTCAATGCCCAGGCTAAGAGATTCAATTGCAATTTCATGGCATTTTTTATCAGTATTGCTATATTTAAAACATCCAGTATCTGTCATTGCTGCAGTATATATTCCCAATAGGCTTTTCTTTAAAATTGAATCTTCCCTTGCAAACTTGAGATAATCATAAACCATACAACCAGTAGCTGCAGCTGAAAGGTCAACAAGATTATAAGTAAATGAATTATCATTGGGGTGAGGATGATGATCAATATTCATTGTTTCCTTATCATAATTCTCTATTATATCAACAAGTGTTCGGATACGCAAATAATCACCTACATCAAAAATTATTACTAAATCGATATTCTTTATCCAATCATCATGCAAATTTTTATCATAACATTCAAATATTTTATCTTGGTTTAAAAATCCATATTCCAATGGTAGTGGAGAATAGTTAATTATTCTCACATTCTTTTTTTGCTCTTCAAGATGATAATATAGTCCACACTCTGCTCCTAAACCGTCACCATCAGGGTTTTCATGTGTAGTCAACATTATACTCTTAGCATCACTTATCACTTTATGTACTACACTCCAATCAATTGGCGTATTATTATAATTAATCTTATTTTTCATATCTCCAGGACTTTTCCTCAATGTTATCATCAGATTTAGCAATTCGAGCTAATACAAAGAAAAAATCAGATAATCTGTTCAAATATTTTTTATGGAGATCTGAAACAAATTCTTTTTCACTTAAACCAATTAGATATCTTTCTGTTTCTCTACACTCCGCTCTAGCAATGTGCAGTCTTGAAGAAAGTTCACTCCCTCCTGGTAAGATGAATTCATCTAAAGGAGGTAATTTATCATTGTAATAATTTGTTTTACCATCTAACCATTCTAAACGTGATTCATTTAGTAAGTTCATTTCTACATCTGGTACGGCAATTTCTCCGCCTAGATTAAATAAATCTTGTTGGATATTCTCTAACTGATTATCAAAATGACCATTTGAGTGGACACGAGCCCATCCTACGATAGTATTTAGTTTGTCAACGGATCCAATCACGTGAACTCTTATATTGTTTTTTGAAACGCGCTCACTATTCCCAAGACTTGTTTGACCAGAATCACCAGTCTTTGTCGTTACCTTAGTGATTCTCATTTCCAAAAGAAAATATATGTTAAAATCAAAAATAAAGGCATCAAGATAGGAATGGACCATTTTAACAAATACCCAAAAAAACTAGGCATTTTAATATCTGATGATTCAGCAATTGCTTTAACCATAAAATTCGGTGCATTGCCAATATATGAAACTGCACCCATAAAGACAGCTCCTGCTGAAATAGCCAATAATGTTGTACTATGTTCATTCATAAGAGCTTGGGGAAAAAGGTTTGCATATTGGCCTGTATCTAAGAGCTGCTGCAATTGTAGTGAGTCAGGGTTATAGTCTTTACTATTTATAACAGTTTGTCTTACCTTATCAGATCCACCAATTGTATTAAAAAACACAAGGTAAGTAGGTGCATTATCTAAAAAGCTAGACAATATACCCGTTAACCAAAAGTACATGTAATCAATTGGTTCTCCATTAGCAGTCGATACAGATGAGACAATTTTCTCTAAGGCTCCCTTTGTACCCGCTTTTAGAATTGAGATAGCAGGAATGATCGTTACAAAAATTCCCGCAAAAAGTTTTGCTACTTCCACAATTGGAAACCATGTATACTCATTGCCTTCTCTAATTCTTTTTGGGGTTAGGACCCAACTTGCATATGTTAATCCTAGGAGTAATAAATCCCGAGCGATATTCTGTAATTCTAGGTGCACATAATATACTTCAAATGAAATATCTGGCCTCCAAAATCCGCTCAGCAAAACCCCTCCAATTACACCCAACAATAAAAATAAGTTAAATGACCCTTCTATGCCTAATTTTACAGACTCTTCTTTCTCAGCCTGCAAAATGTTCTCCTTTTTATAGTAAAAAGAATCTAGGAGAAAGAAAATAATCAGTAAACAGACTACCAAAAAAAGCATAGGCATAAACATAGCGGTAGTGGTCCAGAAAAAGTCCACACCTTTTAGAAATCCTAAAAATAAGGGTGGGTCACCAAGAGGTGTGAGTGACCCGCCAATGTTAGCAACAAGAAAGATAAAGAAAACAATGATATGAACCTTTTGTTTACGATGAGCATTGGCACGAATCAGAGGGCGAATTAATAACATTGCTGCTCCTGTTGTACCCATCCAACTAGCTAGACATGTTCCAACAAAAATAATTGTAGTATTTAATATTGGTGTTCCAACAAGCGTCCCTTTTAATCTGACACCACCAGATATAGTGAACAGTGAAAGGAGAAGAATAATAAAAGGTATGTATTCTAATAACCCAACATGGAGTATCTCATAAAGAGTTATCTCGAAACCTTGGTGAAAAAGAAAAGGTAATATTAATGAAAGCGCCCAAAATAATGAAATTTTTCCAAAATTATGATGCCAAAAGTCATTTGCAACAAGCGGAAAAATTGCAATAGACAATAATATTCCAGCAAATGGAATTATCCAGAAAATAACTAAATCCTCACCATTGACATGGGGCGCTGAACCATACCCTCCATCTGCACCAAAAGCTGCAGATATTATAAATAATGGTAGTAAGTATTTTAATTTAGCAATATTCATTCTTTTTTGTCTTTTTTAATAGCCAATAAATTACGATTATTCTCTTATAACATGAAAACATGAATTATTTTTTAAAAACCAAAGAAGAATTTATTATTAAATTCCTGTAATGGAATATGTGTTAAGTCTAATTATTTTGTTCCTTGCCATAACTGCAATGTCCATAGGAGTTATTTTTAACAGAAAACCCTTATCAGGCTCATGTGGGGGATTAAATTCGAATAGTAACTGCTCAATCTGCGGAGGTGATGCGAATAAATGTGAAAATGAAGAAATTAAATTTCCAGCTATCTAATTGGATAAATTGTATCTCTGATAGGAATATTACTAGACAAGGAAAAGTATCGGTTTTGATTTTCTTTTTCTTTGAGTAACCATATTGCTTCAATTTCAGGGTTATTTTTCACATATTGATAACCATTTCCAAAATTCATTACCATAAGTGCAGTAGCCCATGAATCTGCTAATATGCAAGACTTAGCCAAAACTGTTACCGAAAGAACATCAGTTATAATTGGGAAACCAGTTTTTGGATTAAGAGTGTGTCCTATGATATCACCTGCAAGATTAGTAAAATTTCTATAATTTCCTGATGTTGCAACAGCACCTGCTTCCAAATCTAAAATACCACAGATGTTAGATTTTATATCATTTTTAGATATAGGATTTTCAATTCCAATTGTCCATTTTTGGTTCCTCTTATTTTTACCAGAACATCTTACCTCACCTCCTATTTCAATGAATATGTCATTATATCCTTGCTTTTTAACATAGTCGAAAACCTTATCTACCCCATAACCTTTTGCGATTGCATTTAAATCTAATTTAAGATTTTTATTCTTTTTTATGAGAGTTCCATTTTCTATTTTTATGTTTTCATATCCTGAACTTTGTAGCACAGATTTAACTTCATCCATAGTTGGAATACCAGATTTTGGATTGGGACCAAAACCCCATAATCTCATCAGCTCATATACTGTAACATCAAATAATCCATCAGTTTTTTTCGAAATATCCAAGGAGCTTCTCATAATATCTATAAGCGATTCAGATGCAACAAATGGTAATATTGAATTAGAAAAGTTAAACATCGATATTTCACTTTTAGGGTCCCAAGTAGACATATGCCTATTCACCGTATTTAATACAGAATCAATACCTTGCTGTATATTTTTATAATCTAGTGAATCGTTTTCTAAAATTAATTTAACCAAATAAGTCGTTCCCATTGTATTCCCAATTATAGTGGTCTCAATTCTATTTTTTGTACATCCACTAAAAAGAAATAAAAAGCCCAACATAAGTTGGGCTTTTATAATTATTACTCTAATATGGTGATTAGCCGAAACTATCATAAGCTATCATTTCCTTTTCAACGCCTAAACTATCCAACATATTATCACAGGCATTGATCATTGGTGGGGGACCACACATATAGTATTCAATCTCAGTTGGATCCTCATGTGTACTAAGATATTCATCGTGCAAAACCTGATGAATAAAACCTGTATGGCCAGACCAATTATCTTCCTCCATCGGCTCTGACAATGCAACATTATAAGTAAAATTAGGGAAATCTTTTTCAATTTTTTTAAAATGCTCATCATAAAACATTTCTCTAACTGACCTTGCTCCATACCAAAATGAAACTTTTCGACCAGTTTTTAGTGTCTGGAAAAGATGAAAAAGATGAGATCTCATAGGTGCCATTCCTGCTCCACCGCCAATGTAAACCATTTCTCTTTCTGTATCCTTGATGAAAAACTCACCATATGGTCCTGAAATAGTTACCTTATCACCAGGATTTAAATTAAAAATATAAGAAGAGGCCAAACCTGGTGGTGCTTCATTCCATAAGGGTGGAGGTGGTGTGGCAATCCTAACATTTAGCATTACTCGATTCCCTTCTGCAGGATGATTGGCCATTGAATATGCTCTGAAAACTGGCTCTTCATTGTTTGCTTCTAAATCCCATATTTTGTATTTATCCCAGTCTGGGTGATATTCATTTTCAATCAAAAAGTCACTAAACGATAAATTATGGTACTCAGGTATATCTATTTGGATGTATCCACCAGCTTGAAAGTTTAAATTTTCACCTTCTGGAAGATTGAGCACTAATTCCTTAATGAATGTTGCAACATTTTTGTTTGATTCAACAGTGCACTCCCATTTTTGTATACTAAAAATTTCGTTAGGAACATTAATCTTCATATTCTCTTTGATTTTGACTTGGCAAGCTAATCTCCAATGATCTTTAGCTTTTGAACGATTTATATGCCCTGTCTCAGTGGGGAGAATTTCACCTCCGCCATCTAGAACTTGGCATTCACACATAGCACAAGTGCCACCACCACCACAAGCTGAAGGCAAAAAAACGGATTGACTTGCTAATGCACTTAATAATGTGCCCCCAGGTCTAGTGGAGATATTCTTATCAGCATCTCCATTAATTTCAATTACAACATCTCCTTGCGGAAGCAATTTACTTTCAGCAAAATTTAGAATTAGAACGAGTATCAATACTATACTAGTAAAAACCATAATGCTTAAAAGTATTTGTTCAATCATAAATCAATTCCTGAAAAGGCCATAAATGCCATTGATACTAATCCGGTTAGCAACATAGTTATTCCTACGCCTCTTAGTTGAACAGGTACATTAGAATATCTAATTCTATGTCGAATAGCAGCCATCGATGAAATTGCTAAGAAGAATCCAATTCCAGAACCAAAACCATAAACTGTTGACTCAATAAAAGTATACTCTCTTTCTACAAGAAACATTGAACCACCTAGTATGGCACAATTAACAGCAATCAGAGGGAGAAAAATACCTAAACTAATGTAGAGCTTAGGAGCAAAACGATCTAACGTCATTTCTACTAGCTGTACCATAGCAGCAATTACAGCTATAAAGATAATACTATTTAAGAAACTAAGATTAATAGTATTTGACCCAGCTACACCATAATCAGAGTTTAGCCAAACTAAGGCTCCTTCTTTTAGTAGGTAATTATGAATAAACCAGTTTGTAGGTGCAGTAATAGTCAAAACAAATATAACTGCAAAACCAAGTCCAATTGATGTATCAACCTTTTTGGATATGGCAAGGAATGAACACATTCCTAAAAAATAAGCTAATAGAATATTCTCTATGAATATGGCTTTTGTTAATATACTTATATAGTGTTCCATGAATTTTATTCTTCCTCGATACCACTAACATATCGTTGGGCCCATACTATGAGTCCTAAAATAATAAAAGCACCTGGAGAAAGAACCATTAGTCCCATATTCTGGTATCCAGCATCATAAAATGAATCAGGTACAACACTGATACCATATATCGATCCAGAGCCTAATAATTCTCGAAAAAATGCTACAGAGATAAGTATCCCTCCATATCCTAGTCCATTACCAAGCCCATCTAAAAAGGATTTACCAGGTGTGTTTTGCATTGCAAAAGCTTCTGCTCTTCCCATGACAATACAATTTGTAATTATGAGCGCAACAAACACTGATAGTTGTTTACTTATATCGTACATATACGCCTGCAAAATTTGATCTGTCAAAATAACCAAGCTGGCAATTACAGATAACTGCACAATAATCCTAACCTTACTAGGTATCAAATTCCTCAAAATGGATATAACTGTATTAGAGATTGACAATACTGCAACTACTGCCAAGGTCATTACTACTGCCGTATTTAACTGCACAGTAACAGCCAGAGCAGAACATATCCCAAGAACCTGAAGACTTATTGGGTTATTTTTCATTAATGGATCAGCTAATGCCTCTTTTGATTTTTTATCTAGTATTGCCATTATATTTTTTTATTTCTTACTTTTTGAAAAAATGGTTCATATTTTTTTAAATCTTCAACAAGAAATGATTCAAGACCTTTACTGGTTATTGTTGCACCAGATATTCCATCTACCTCATATGGACTTTCAGGATTAGCTTTTCCTTTTAATACTTTTATGCCAACTAAGTTACCCTGTTCATCAATAAATCTTTTTCCTATAAAATTATTTTGAAACCAAGGCTTATCTACCTCACCCCCTAGGCCAGGAGTCTCTTTGTGCGCATAGAATGTGATTCCTTTGGCAGTTAATCCATCTGGCTCAATTGCAAAATAACCGTAAAGTGTCGACCACAGTCCCTTGCCTGAAATAGGAATTGCGTATCCATTAATACTTCCGTTTTGCATATCTACATAAATAGGAAAATTTCTATTATCAGTTTCAGGATTTATTGAACGTGTATCGTTATCAGTTCGATTTCCTTTACCATCGAGCACATATGCGTCTATATTTTTTTCAAATATATTTTTAATATCATTAGAATTCCATTCTTTATTTTTTTCAGGTTTGTACCCGAGTGATGATAGTATATTTTTTTTACTATCATTTTCAACATTAAGCTTTTGAGTCTCTTCTAAAGTTCCTGCCGCTACTGATAAAAAGCTTCCTAAAATAATAGTTATTATAGAAGTAAAAATAATTGTATAAGTATTACTGTGCATAACGAGCTAGACGCTGTTTAATATTTCTTTGAACTATAAAGTAGTCAATTAATGGTGCAAATGCATTCATTAGTAGTATTGCTAACATAATTCCTTCTGGATATGCTGGGTTAATACTACGAATAATTACCGTTAACATTCCAATAAGAATCCCATATATCCATCGCCCAATATCAGTATGTGTACCAGTCACAGGTTCTGTGGCCATAAATACTGTGCCAAACATAAAACTTCCCATAACCAAATGATAATGAGGTGGTATTGATAGCATTGCATTAGAAGAATAGGGAGCAAGCAAATTAGTGATAAGGGCCATAATAGTCATACCTAAGACTGATCCAAGCATTATTCTCCAATTTGTAATTCCTAAGAAAATTAGAAATAATGCGCTTAGTAAAATTAGCCACTTGTTTGTTTCACCAATTGACCCTGGAATCCAACCCATAAACATATTAATCCACGAAAAATCAAAAACAAGTTCAGAACTAGCATTATTTAAAAGATCAATAGCATTTGCATTCGTTTGGCCAGCAGGTATACTTAGAGCAGTCGGCCCTGAAAATCCATCTGGTGATATTACCCAGACTTTATCACCAGAAATATCTGCAGGATATGTAAAATAAAGAAACGCTCTTGCCATAAGAGCTGGGTTAAATATATTCATTCCTACACCACCAAAAATTTCCTTACCAATTACAATTCCAAAACTTGTAGCTACTGCTACCTGCCATAATGGAATGCTTGGTGGCAGAGTTAATGGAATCAGTGCACATGTTACTAAAAAGCCCTCTGATATAGGATGTTTACGCACAACTCCAAAAAGTAATTCCCAAAAAGCGCCTGAAATAAATGTTACTGCGATAATTGGCCCTATAGAAAAAAGGCCAACAATTAAATTATCGAACCAGTTTGATTCCATATTAAATATAAGTGCTTTTTGGTATCCAATATTTATTGCACCGAATATGTAGCATGGAATCAATGAGAGAACAACAAGAATCATCACTCTCTTTATATCAACGCTATCTTTAATATGAGGACCAATTTCAGTGCGTTCATCAGTACTAAAAAGAATGGTATCTGTGGCCTCATAAATAGGAGCAAATCGCTCCAGTCTTCCACCTTTTTGGAATTGTGGTGCTACGGTGTCTAGTGCATCTCTAAGCCATTTCATAATTAACTTTCAGCCTCCAACAGATCTAGACCTTTTCTAATCACACCACCAACATCTATTTTTGATGGACACGCAAAAGAACAAAGTGCAAAATCTTCATCATCGCATTCCCAAATGCCTAATTTTTCCATTTCTTCAAAATCTTCGGCAAGTATTGCTCGATACAAAGGGTTTGGAAAAATATCCATTGGCAAGACTTTTTCCCAGGCATTCAAAGGTACCATCGCACGTAGCTCTCCATTCTGAGATGTCGTAAAATTAAATTCTTTTGGATCAAAAGAAAAAAATGTATTCGTAAGACTATATTTAGTAGCGGTACTACCAGGAGCCAACATTCCTAAGAATGGTCTTTTGACTTCATCATTAATTATTGAAATTGTAGTATCATAGTACCCTAGATAGTCATTTAAATTAACTGAAGTTCCAGTGTATACATCGCCTGATATAATTCTAACAGCCTTATTTGAGGACTGATTTTTTAAAATTGATTGGATATTTGCACCAGATTTTACTTCAATCAGTCTTGGATTTGTAGCCCCTGACCCACCAATGGAAACAATACATTTTGAATCATAAATTCCTGTTTTAAATAATCTGCCTATTGTAATAACATGTTGTGCATTTACGGTCCATATGATTTCGCCAGGCTTAATTGGTTTTATATGATGAATCTGTATCCCTACATTTCCAGCAGGATGCGGACCAGAGATTTTGTAGTTCTTTACATTTTCGAAATCGATGGTGTTTTTTGCTGAGACCAAGTAAACATCGCCCGTAGTCAGTTTAGATATGGCATTTAAACCAATTTGAAATAATTCTTGATTTTGTTCAATTAATTTTGACAAATCAACTGATAAAGGTGAGCTATTATAAGCCGAAATGAAAATATCTCTTGGAGCAACACCTGGATCAGCAACCTTATTAAACGGGCGCTGCCTTATCAATGGAAAAATATTTGCCTTAAGAAAACAATCTAGTACTTCTTTATTACTTGCAGAAGATAGTTTTAAATCAGTAATGAATTTATAAGGCTCTGGTTTTACATCATCTAAATGAATCTCAATCTTGTTTATAACTCTTCTTGGACCAAATTCAATGGCACTTACTTTTCCACTTGCAGGTGCCCCCCACCTTACATCAGGCTTTAGTTTATCAAAAAAGAGCGCAGAACCAGCAGATACGATATCTCCTTCATTAACAAGTAACTTTGGTTTGACTCCCCTAAATGATTTGGGAGAAATAGATACTTTTCTAGCAGCTATCGGTAATACATTATTACTATCTGGACATCCTTTGATTTTTAAGTCATGTCCTTTTTTAATTATTATTTGTTTCAATATTTTTCGATTAAATAGTTTTAATAAAAAAAATCATAGAGCTTTCAATCCAATCCGAAATAGGAACCCAGTAAACACCGAATATCAGGGTTGGAATTGCAGTAATAAGTAGCAATCCTGATATTATGGTTGGAGGTGTCAAAATCGAGTCTTTTCTTTCGCCTTCAAAATACATTACCTTAACAACCTTTAAATAATAGTACAATGAAATAACACTATTTATGCCACCTGCCAGGACGAGCCAATAAAAAGAGTCTCCACCCTTAATTAATGAAGCAAAAATATAAAACTTACCAATAAATCCCGAGGTTGGTGGAAGTCCAGTTAGTGAAACCATAAATAATGTCATTACACCACCGACTAATGGCATTTCCCAACCTATACCTTTATAATCATCAAAAGTTTCACCATTGGTCTTATTTTTGATAGCAATTACAACAAAGAAAGCACCAAGATTCATAAAAAGATACATCACTATGTATATCATTATTGCGTATATACCATCACTTGACATAAGTGGCATTGCTAGTAACATGTATCCAGCATGGGCAATACTGGAATAAGCAAGCATACGCTTAATATTATTTTGTTGTAAAGCTACTAAATTACCAAGAGTCATTGTTATTACTGCAACTAAGCTTAATATATTATCCCAAGGTAATTCAGTTGCTGATACCGCATTATTAAGACCATTAATTGCACCACCATCTGCTAGAACCTGATTAAAAAACCTTATCATCATTCCCAATGCTCCAGCTTTTGGTGCTACAGATAAATAAGCAGTTATAGTTGATGGTGAACCTTCATATACATCTGGAGTCCAAAAATGGAATGGTACAGCAGAAATCTTATATCCAAAACCAGCAAAAATCATGATCATTGCTAAAATTATAGCAGATGATTGGTTTGAACTTATAATTGCTTGTTGTATATGAAAAAAATTTGTACTACCCGCAAGTCCAAAAATATAACTAAGCCCAAACAACATAATTCCAGATGAGAAAGCACCATAAACAACATATTTAAGTGCAGCTTCATTGGATTTTGTGTTTTGCTTGAGGTATCCCGCGAGAACAAATGACATTATAGATACTATTTCAATGGAAAGATATACCATTAAGAGATCCACAGATGACACCATAAGAAATAAACCAAAAGTAATAATACCTAACAGAGCAAAGTATTCACCTTTCCTATAATCGTTTAGTTCATTATTATATAAACTTATCAGCGAGACAAGTATTGTTGAAATAATAACAACTTGTTTAAAAAAACTAGCAAAAGGATCTACTACAACTGCCTCAGTAAAAAGAGTTGTAGTTTCATATGGCAAGTAATTCTGATTTATAATAAAAATTGAAACCGCTACTAATCCAATTATTAAAACCCAACCAACCCTTCCTGAATCTTCTTTTTCCAAAAATAGATCATATATTATTGCAAATAATATGACTATTGTAAGTAGTATTTCAGGATAAAAATAAGGCAGGCTTTGAAGGTTATTCATTATTACATACTTGCATAGGTTGAAAGAGAAATAACGTGATTAATAATACTATCCATTGTACTTGATATGATATCTAGATAAGGAGATGGATATATCCCAAAAAATAATGTAATTAACAGTAATGGGATGACTGTAAATAATTCTAATTTATTTATCTCCGGAAGGTCTGAATATTTATCATTTAATTCACCAAAAAAGATTCTTTGGAATGCCCATAAAAAGTAGGCTGCGTTGAGTAGAATTCCAATTGTCGATGCAATAACAATACCTTTAAATACTGGAAAAGCACCTATAAAGCACATTGCTTCACTAATAAAACCTGATAGCCCAGGGAGACCAAGTCCTGCAAAAAAAGCTACTGCAGTTATGCCTGTATAGACTGGCATTTGACTAGCTAAGCCTCCAAAACCTTCAATTTCTCTATGGTGTGCCCTCTCATAAATAACACCAACAAGGATAAATAGCATTGCGGAAATCGTGCCGTGATTAAACATTTGAAATACAGCACCACCTAAACCGGCTTGAGCAGCCTTCATATTCAACCCATTAGCCTCTCCTGCAGCAACTACTGCCGCCATACCAATAAGGGAATAACCCATATGGTTAACGCTTGAATAAGCTACTAATTTTTTAAGATCTTTTTGGGCAAGAGCACACAAACCACCCCATACGACATTGATTAGTCCCAAAAATGCTAGTGCAGTGGAAAACCAGTAAACCCCATCTGGCATTAGTCCATAATTAACCCGAATTATTCCATAGACTCCTAACTTTAAAAGAATACCGGCTAGAAGAACCGAAATTGCGGTAGGTGCTTCTACATGGGCTAGCGGCAGCCATGTATGGAATGGGAAAACAGGAACTTTTATTGCAAAACCAATAAACAATAATACCCATATTACCTTAATTGCACTTATGCCCCACCATAACATTCCATCCAGTGCAAGAGGAGCTATTCTAGTTAATTCTAAAATATCAAAGGTTTTACCACATGCGAAATATAATCCTAGGATTCCAACGAGCATCAGAACTGAGCCAAATAAAGTGTAAAGAAAAAACTTTATTGCTGCATATTCTCTCTGTGGACCTCCCCACATACCGATTAGAAAGTACATTGGCAATAACATCACTTCCCAAAAGATGTAGAACAGAAAGAAGTCTAGAGATAGGAAAACACCCATTACGCCAGTATTTAATAATAAAAAAAGGGCAAAATAGCCTTTTACTGCTTTTTTAATATTCCAGCTAACAAACACGCCTATAAAAAAGAGTAACCCAGTCAAAACCACCATAGGAAGACTTAAACCATCAACACCCAAATGATAAGCAATATTGAAAGAGGGTATCCATTCTGCCCATTCTTTGAATTGCATTGATCCATCTTGTGAATCAAAATCATACCAGAGAATCAAAGTCAATAGGAATTGAATACCTGTTGTTACCGCTGCAGTAATCCTAATACTTTCCTCTTTTTCCCGAGGTATTATTGCAACAACAATCATTCCAATGATTGGTAACCAAATTAGCAAACTAAGAATATAGTCCATCTTGTCCTCACCTCAAACAATGAATTAAAATGATTGAATAACCATTAATATGATTACTCCTGCTGTAACATACAGCACATAATTTTGAAGCTTCCCAGTTTGAATCTTCTTAAAAGTTCTTCCAAAAAGTGAAGCAGCTTTACCTGTTCCATCTACAATAATTTGATCAATAAAATCATAATCAATTTTACCGGAGATTTTGCTCACCCAATTTATCAAGCGACCGAATCCATTGATGAAATATTTATCATATAATTCCCAATCTATCCAAGCTATTTTTTCTGCGAGTCTCAGAGTTGGTTGGTATATGTATTTATCATAATTTTCATCAAAATAATATTTATTAATACTCCAATCATAAAGGAACCCCCATCGCTTTGCCCATACCTCAGCAGACAATCCCTTTTTAATATAAAATAACCAAGAAAGAAAAATACCAAAAGCAGCAACACCAATAGAAACATACATAGCAAGGTAGTGCGCGTGATGAGCACCAGCCTCAATTTCCTCCGCAGTCATATTACCAGGCACAACTGCATTCATAGGTTTAACAAGATCCGTGAACCACCCATAGGTAGAAAAAGGATTGTAGTTTGGAAGAGTATACCAGATAAAAAAACTAAGACCACCCAAAAGAATCAAGGGTCCTGTCATTTCTTTCGGAGATTCATGTATATCATCGATTAAATCAGGAATTTTCGGATTGCCGTGAAAAGTTAGAAACATCATTCTAAACATATAAAAAGCGGTAATTGCTGCCGCTCCAAATCCAAAGATTGCAAGTAAAAAGTGCTGTGGGTTGTGTTGAGCAAATGACAAAGTGCCAGCCAAAATAGCATCTTTTGATAAAAATCCTGAAAAAATTGGCACTCCTGCAATTGCCATCGTGCTCAATAACATTGACCAATAGGTTATGGGCATCTTATCTTTAAATCCTCCCATATTATTCATATCCTGAGGATCAGTGTGGTGGTCATGCTTTTTATGCAATGCATGATGCATTGAATGTATTACTGAACCAGAACCATAAAAAAGATTAGCCTTAAACATGGCATGAGTCAATAAATGAAAAAATGCAGCTGTATATACGCCCGTGCCTACAGCTAAAATCATATAACCAAGCTGACTAACAGTTGAGTATGCAAGTACCTTTTTTATGTCAGACTGTGTAATTGCAATCGAAGCAGCAAAAAAGGCTGTAAACCCTCCTACATATGCTACTAATAATAAAGCATCCGGAGTCAAAATAGGAAATATTCTGACAGATAAGTACACACCTGCAGCAACCATAGTTGCAGCATGCATCAGAGCTGATACTGGTGTTGGGCCTTCCATTGCATCTGGCAACCATATATGCAAGGGAAATTGCGATGATTTCCCCATTGCGCCCATAAACAGTCCTAGGCCTGCAATTGTTAATGTAGTACCTGCAATTAAGCCAGAAGATACACCGCTAAAAACATCCGAAAAGGCGAACGAACCAACTGCATTATAAATCAACATTATACCGATGAAAAATCCAATGTCACCAACCCTATTTGTCAAAAATGCTTTTTTACTTGCATTAGCAGCAGATTTCTTTTCAAACCAATGACCAATTAGGAGATAGGAACTAACACCAACTAGTTCCCAAAACATATACATTGACATTAAATTATTTGCCAGCACTATTCCGTTCATTGAGAAGGTAAATAATCCAAGATAAGCAAAATATCTTGAATATCTAATGTCATCTTCCAAGTATTTTATTGAAAAGATGTGTGTGCAAGTTGAAATCAAAGCAACAATTAGTAGCATTATTATGGTTATGTTATCAATCAGAAAGCCAAGCCTTATCTGGAATTCTCCCATATCCAACCATACAAATGATGCTTCCTGTTTAAAATCTGGATTATAATTTGTTAGCATTGAAATGAACATGATAAGTGCAAAGAACAATGTCGTAAAAATCGCTGATATTGATACCCAATCACCTTGTCTAGGAAGTCGTTTACCAAAAAAAATCTGAATCAAAAAAGCCAGAAGAGGTAAGAAAAGAATAAAGAGGGAGTATTGAATATGCATATCCATTATTCTTTCATTGTAGAAGCGTCATCAATATTAATCGTATTCATATTATTATATATGTTAATAACAATTGCAAGGGCTACTGCTGCCTCAGCAGCTGCTAAAACTATTACAATAAGACCAAAAATATGTCCATCTAAATTCATACCGCCAAATCGTGAGAATGCTATAAAGTTAATATTTGCAGCATTAAGTATCAGCTCGACTCCCATCAATACTGCAATACCATTCCTTCTTGTCATAACACCAAATAAACCAATTGAGAAAAGAGCTGCTGCTATGAATAAATAGTTATTCAACTGATCCATTAATTTGCCTCTCTTGAAAGAATAGCTGCACCAATCAACGCACCAAGCAATAATACAGAAGCAGCTTCAAAAGGTAGTAAATATTTTGTCATAAGGAGTGTACCTATTTCACGAACAGTGCTTGATGGTTCTGCACTAGTCATTTGATACCACTCTGTCTTTGAGATAATTAGTCCAATGAAAATAAAAACCCAAAGAGCAAATACGCCACCAACACCCTGCTGTATATTTGTTTGAGATAATCTCACAGATGAAATTCTATTTGTAAGCATTATACCAAAAATAATCAGTACATTAATACCACCTATATATACCAATAGTTGGACCCCTGCAATAAAATCTGCCCAAAGGTATATATATAGGCCTGCTACTCCGAATAAAGTAAATAAAAGCGCTATTGCTGAATATAGTAACTGATTATTTAATACAACGATCAGCGCAGAGATTATTGTAAAAGCTGATATGAACCAGAATAATAATTCAGACATTTATATCAGGCTCCCACACTTTCGCCATCTTCGAGGAGTTTATCCATACCTTCTTTTGTTCCTGGTTTCGCAAACCTATATATGAGATCGCTTCGATTTGACTCTGAAAACTCATAATCAATTGGATGTTTTTTACTATTAGGTCCTCCAGTCATAAAAATACACTCTTCAGGACAGGGATAAGTACACAAGTTACAATAGCAACATTCAGTCATATCTATGTCAAACCGAGTTACCACCATTGCTTTTCTAGTACCGTTAGTAGTAACACCAACATGTTTTACATCTTTGATATCCTCACCTCTTTCTGGAGCTTTAGCTGTTTCTATTTTAATACAATCTACAGGGCATGCTCTTTCACACTTTAGACATCCAATACAATCATCCATATCTACATGTAACCTAGATCTTATAACATTATAACTGCCGAGATCGAAACCAATATTCCTTTCTGGCCTTGGCCAACGTTCTTCAGGATATTGTAGGGTAGCAATGCCATTCTTAGCATTAAAAAGATGTTTGAGCGTGATTAACATTCCTCCCATTATGGTCACACTAGCAGTATATATATCACTAAAGAATTTTATCATTATATTAACCTCTTAAAATAGTCCAGATTGCAACACCAAACACATTAAACAATCCAATTGGTATGAAAACCTTCCAGCACATATGCATTAATTGATCTACACGTAATCTAGGTACTGTCCATCTAATCCATATCATCACGAAAACCAGGAAAAACGTTTTACTTATCATCCAAAACACACTCCACGCAGGTGAATCTAAAAATCCATCTACAGGGCTTTGCCAACCTCCGAAAAAGGCTGTTGCGCTAACAGCACTCACAACAAACATATTTGCGTATTCACTAAGAAAAAAAATAGCATATCGAGTGCCAGAATACTCAGTTACAAATCCTGCTACTAACTCCGATTCTGATTCTGGTAAATCAAATGGTGTTCTATTTGTTTCTGCAAGAGTGCTTATAAAAAAAATAATAAAAACTATTGGCATAAATGGATTATCAAATATAATCCAATTAGTAATACCACCACTTTGATATGCTATAATTTCTTGCATACTTAATGAACTTGCAATCATTATGACGGCAACAAGAGAGATTCCTGCTGGTATCTCATAGCTAATAATCTGTGCAGCAGATCTCATACCACCGTATAATGCCCATTTATTATTTGAAGACCAGCCAGCAAGGATCAATGCAATTACAGCAAGACTACCCATCCCGACAATATAGAAAATACCAATATTCATATCAGTGATTATGATTTTTTCCCCGAATGGCACTGCGATAAATGATGTTAAGGCTCCAATAAAAATCAAAAATGGAGCTAGTATAAATAGGGGCCTATCAGCACTTGCAGGAATAATATCTTCTTTTATAAATAATTTTAACCCATCTGCCACTGGTTGCAATAGTCCCCATTTACCAGCATGCAGACCTGGTCCCTGCCCCATAGGCCCTGTTTTATCTTGGATGAATGATGATACTTTTATTTCCGAATAAATTACACCAAATCCATAAATCGTGATAAATCCGAGTAATAGCGCAATTGGCAATAACATCGAAATGATGAGAAATAGTGAACTTCCAGCTAACTCCGGCAAGAGCTGATTTAAGCTATCAAAAATGTAGTCTACAGTCATCTATCAATCTCTCCCAATACAATATCAAGACTACCAAGTATAGCAAGCACATCTGAAAGGAGCCAGCCTGAGGCAATTTCATCAAGAACTGAAAGGGCGGTAAACGCTGGAGACCTCATTTTCAGTCTATATGGAATAGGACTCCCATCGCTTTCAATATAGTAGCCAAGATCACCTCTTGGAGTCTCTGTCCTTGCATAGATTGACCCTTTTGGGGGGCGAATTTTCTTTGGTAATGACTGGTGTACATCTCCTTCTTTGGGCATACTTGCAATTGCTTGTCTGATAATTTTAACACTTTCTCTTATCTCAATTATTCTGACATAAAACCTATCCCAACAATCTCCAACAGTTCCTTTACCTCCAACGCCAACTGGAACATCAAATTCAAACCTATCATAAATAGAATATGGATCATTTTTCCTAAGGTCCCAGTTCACACCTGATGCTCTGAGATTTGGACCTGTTACTCCATAGCTGATAGCTACATCCTTTGGCATAACTCCAATATCCGCGGAACGCTCAACTAAAATTTTATTGTGCGCGAGTATGTTTTCCAACTCATCGACCTTTGGTTCAAAATAATCGAGAAATTCAAGAGTCGACTCAACAAAACCTGTTGGTATATCGTGACTTAATCCACCAACCCACATATAGTTATATAGTAGTCGAGCACCACAAGTAAATTCAAAGAGATCCAATATCCTTTCTCTATCTCTTAAGGCCCATAAAAAAGGAGTAAAAGCACCTAAATCAAGACCGTATACTCCAGTACATAGTAAATGGCTAGCGATTCTCTGCAATTCTGCCATGATTACCCTAATGTGCTCCACTCTATCATTTACCTTAATATCCATAAGTTTTTCCATAGCAACAACATAGCCAAAGTTCATAGACATTGATGATAAATAATCGCATCTATCAGTAAATGGTATAACCTGCTCATAAGTTACATTTTCACAATGTTTTTCAAAGCACCTGTGAAGATATCCCATATAGGGTGTGATCTGAGAAACAACCTCTCCATCAGTTCTCACTTGTAATCGCAAGACTCCATGAGTAGCTGGATGCTGCGGTCCAATATTGAGGACCATTTGTTCGCCGTGAACTAGTCCCATCCTTCCTTCATTTTAGGCACAACAATACCATGATAAGTTTCTTGCTCTTTATAATCCTTCCTAAGCGGCCAACCTTCCCAATCATCAGGGAGAAGGATTCTTCTTAAATCTCTATGCCCTACATATTCAATACCTAACATATCATAGGTTTCTCTTTCAAACCAATCAGCAATCCTCCATATTTTTTCTACTGATGGAATTTTAGCATTTAATCTTGGTACTCTTATCCTAATTTCAACATAATGATCGTACTCCATTGAATGTAGATTATATCTGGACTCTAAATTATCATCACCGATATCTATACCCATCTGACATTGTAGAGAATCGAACATTAATGACTTATCAAATTTTAGTAGTGAAGCTATCTCATACCACTTCTCAGGATGAAGTTGGATAAATGCATCATCACCAATAGTAGATTCTGGAAAGTTATCATTAATAACTTTCCTCGTTTTTTCATATATGTTTTTATTTTTTTCAACACTTGGTTCTTCTTGAATACCAGTTTTATCAGAAGGTTGACTGACAACTTCAGGCATCGGCGGACGTTCAACAGTACCTTTATTTACCTTCAAAATCATTGCCTTAGCCTTAGCGCGAACCATCTTATCTTCACACGCATTTACCGCATCCATGTCACCATCTAGACCCTTGTTAACCAAATATGACACCATATCATCTTTTGATAATGAAGCTGGATCAAATGAAACAGGG
>PBFM01000043.1 GCA_002718655.1 Fidelibacterota bacterium | reverse complement strand
TTATCAAAGACTTTTTTATTTGCAAGAATTGGAGCATTCATTCTTAATGCAATAGCAATTGCATCACTTGGCCTAGCATCGATTAAATTCACATTATTATTTTTTGTCTCAGTTTCGAGTTCAGCGATATAGACACCATCTACAATATCATTAATGCGAACTGTTTTTAATTTTATCTTATTTTTTTTTAAGATATCGCATATTAAGTCATGGGTCAGTGGTCTTGGAACATTCACTGATTCAATTGCCAATGCAATTGACTGTGCTTCAAAAGAGCCGATATTAACTGAAAAAAAATCACTACTAGTTATATTTTTTAAAATAACTGAATAGCATCTGTTAATTGAATCATACGAAATTTTTTTAACTTTACAAGGTACCATAATAATTATTGTCTTTTTTTTAGCTCAGCTTTTAATTTATCAATATTTTTCACTGGTGTAGGATTAGTATTATTTCTAATAGCACACCAATAACTTAACCAATCTATATAATGAATCATATTTAGTAATCTACTTTGAAAATATTTTCCATCCATTTGTATAATAGTTTGTTCTACACCCTTTTCAGCAATGATGGATTGAGTAATTTTTTGTCTGTATTTTACTCTATCATTATCAGATTGGTCATTTAACCAAATAACAAATAAATGTTTGAAAAAAATGTGATTGTTTTCCCAGCCAACTATTTCATTATGGTTCATTTCAGGTAATTCGCTACAATAGCATAACATTTTACTATTTTCATTTAATTGACCTTTTAATCGAAATGCAGCAACACCATATGATGTACTATTGGAATAGATAATTGGAATTTTATTATATATTTTCTCTGCTAATTTGAAAGTTGGATTCTTATTTGAATCAATTTTATATAAATCACGATTTTTCTTTATTGATTTTATAGAATCATTCAACCAGTTATCAATTTTTGTATTTAATAATTTTATCTTTTTTAAAAATAAAATTATAACGATAACAGAATATGCCAAAGCTGCTCTTGGCTGCATACCCTTGGGTATATGGATTACATCTTTATCCAATGACTTTAGGTTGTCTTCCAGTAATCCACCAGTTGTAATACCACAAACCTGTGCTCCTTTATTTAGAGCATCGTCTAAAGATGATAAAGTTTCTTCTGTATTTCCTGAATACGAAGAACAAATTACTAGTGTATGCTTATTCACCCAATTTGGGACAGTGTAATCACGACTAATAAAAAAAGGTATATTCATATTATCTTTTTCTAGTGTAGATAAAATATCTGCGCCTATTGCAGAGCCACCCATACCTACAATTAAAATGTTATTTATTTCTGCATAGTTTGTTCTTGGTTTAATATTATTTGATAAACTTAATGCATCAGAAAGATTATCAGGAAAATTCCATATTGCATTATACATATTTTCTTTATCAATCATATGTACCATTAAAAAGTCCTTTTTTCTAACATATTAACAAGTTGTACTAATTCAGAAATATCAATATCCTCAAGCTGATTTAAATATTCAAGACTGGCACTAAAGTATGCTTTATATTCTAATTTACATTCTTCTATTATTCCTTTATCATTAAGGAATTTAGAAATATTGTTAGTCAAATTTTTTTTTTCTGAATTTGAAATTAAATCCTCCCATTCTGAGGGATATTTATTATTTGCTTTAATTGCCATCATAGTTTGTTTACCTAAAAGAATATCACTACCTAAACTCTTGCCCATCTTTATATAATCACCAGTGATTTCTAATATATCATCTTGTATTTGAAATGCTTTTCCAATACATCTTCCAAATTTTTCATAGACTTTTACAATATGGTGTGGTTTGTGTTTGAAAATTAATGGTAATGCTGAAGATGCGCCTATTAGAGCACCCGTTTTTTTTTCAATCATACTTATATACATATCCTCTGATATTGTATAGTTATTTTCAAATTCTTTATCGAGAGCTTGGCCTTCGCAAATTTCTAATGTTGTTTTATTAAAGTAACTGAATACATTACTTTTCAAATTAGGTATTTGGCTCAGAATTATTTGAGATATAGTATAAATACCATCACCAGATAAAATAGCTGTTGACAAATCCCATTTTTCATGGATTGTTTTTTTACCACGACGCATATTGTCATTATCCATAATATCATCATGAATTAATGTGAAATTGTGTAGCAGTTCAATAGCTAAAGACATTGTCATTAAAATATCTGGTTGAACATTATTTGCCCTTCCAACTAAATGTAACAAAACAGGTCTAAAACGTTTTCCTTTTGTTTGAATCGAATATCTGATAGGATCGTACAAATATTTTGGTTTATCATTAATTTGGATTTTTCTTAGTGAATCATTAAAATGTTTACGAATATCTAAAATTAAACTATTAAAACTTTGCATTAGTGATTCCCATCTTTTAACTCACCGAATTCATTTAATTTTGATATTACTAAATTCTTTATCTCATCTTTTCTTTCAATAGTATTTGCTTCAAAGCGACAAACAATGACAGGTTGTGTATTAGAGGGTCGAACTAAGCCCCAACCATCATTAAACTTAATTCTTACTCCATCTACATTTATGCATTTATAATTCCTCATAAAAAACTCTATTGCTTTTTCTGAAATATTAAACTTTTCTTCATCGTTTTTCGCTTCTAATCTAATTTCAGGAGTAGAATAATATTTTGGAATAATTGATTTTAATTCAGAGAGTGTCTTATCACTTTTTGATAAAAGTTGGACAAGTCTTGCTGCCACATAAATTGCATCATCATAACCATAATAATCATCAGCAAAAAATATGTGCCCACTCATTTCGCCACCAAATTTGCAATTTAGTTCTTTCATTTTTTGTTTAATTAATGAATGTCCAGTTTTCCACATAATTGGCTTCCCACCGTATTTAATAATCATATCCTCTAAAGCCTGCGAACACTTAACATCAAAAATTATATTCTGCTCATTCTTAATTATTTCAGGAAGAAAGAGGCACATTAATTGATCAGCCCATATAATTTCACCATTTTCATCAACTACTCCCACCCTATCACCATCGCCGTCAAATGCTATACCTAAATCATAGTCTCCAATCTTAATTTCGCTTACTAAATCCTCAAGATTTTTCTCAACTGTAGGATCTGGATGATGATTTGGAAATGTTCCATCAGGAGTACAATATATTTCTCTTAGTTGTATACCTAATTCCTTAAAAATTTCTGGCGCGTTAATTGATGCTGCTGCATTCCCACAATCCATGACCAATCTTATAGGTTTTTTTATATCAATTTTTTCGATTATCATTTTTTTGTATGGCTTTAATACATCGTAACGTGCCTCCATTCCCTCACCGTTTTCAAAATCCATTTTATCTATCAATTGGAATAATGTTTGAATATCTTTTCCATAAACTGGCTTTTTATCCATCGATAGTTTAAAACCATTAAATTCCGGTGGATTATGACTACCTGTCACTTGCACAGCAGCATAGACACCCAAATGAAACATGGAAAAATAATTTACAGGCGTGGGAATAATTCCCAAATTAATTACATCTACACCCGTAGATAGAATACCTTCTTTAAAATGATTGATTAGTACTGGTGTTGTCAATCTTACATCACCACTAATTGCAATCTCACTACCACCAGATCTTTTGACAAATGTTCCAAATGCCTTACCTAATTTTATTACTACATGTTCTGGAAAGTCATCTGCGACATTTCCACGAATATCATATTCACGGAAAATATATTGATTAATTAAAGACATTAGAGTAACCCTTTTGAATTATAATATTAAAAAACATCGAATTAGTTCAGAGATTAATTTACATAAAGCTATTGGTTTAAATTATTGTGATATTAGGTATTGCTTTATTCTAGCTAGGCCACCTAATACATAGTCAGATGGAGTACCATACCCAATACGAACATAGCCCTCTAAACCGTGCCATTTTCCTGCAGTTAATAAAACACTGTAATGATCTCTTAAATCAAAAACAAATTTTTCTGAATCAAGCGGTATATTTATCTTTGCAAAAGCGATTGCGGATGCTTCAGGTCTAGATATGCTAATTGAAGTTATCTCTTTAGCCCAATCAAAAAGTAATTTGGAATTATGCTTTAAATGTTCTTTTGTACGATTTAAAATCTTTTTCCTTCTTTCTTCAGTTAGAATTCTAGAGGCAATCCAATCACTCAAATAAGAAACATTTATAACTGTAAAATCATGAAAAGACCAGGCTTTATTAATGTACTCCTCTGAGCTAACACTCCAACCTATCCGGAGTCCTGGTAAGCTGTAGGCTTTAGATAAACCTCCATTTACTATTGTTTTATCGGTTGCACCTGCCAATGATCTACACTCTACCCCGCTAAGTTCAGCCCCTCTGTATACTTCATCTGAAAGTAGCCAACAATCTAAATCATTCGCAATAGTTATAACTTCATCCATAACTTCATTCGACATAATGGAACCAGTTGGATTATTCGGATTACAAATGACTATCATTTTTGTTTTCGATGTTATATTTTTTTTTAATTCATCTAAATCCCATTGCCATCCAAGTTCTTCCCTCAAAGGAACAGTTTTTACATTCATATTAAAACTACGTGCCAGATGATATATTTGAAGATAGTTTGGTATCATGTAAACTATTTCATCATCTCTTTCTAATTGAGTCATAACAGCTAAAAAATTTGCCTCCGCTGATCCAGATGTGATTAAAACATTATCAGTTGTTATATCATTGCCATACATATTTGCAATTCTTCTTCTCAAAAGCGGTGTGCCATTTGTGTATCCATATGAGAGTTCAATATCTAAAATTTCATTCTGCTCCTCTAAGGTCAATATTTCAGATATTTTCAATGGGTGAATACCACTTTCTGAAAGATTGTAATCTACTTCATTCTCAAATAATGATTGATTTCTCTCTAATTGGAATTGTTCAAATTTCATACTTTCTCCTAATATAATTATCATATACTGCAGTTGCTATTTGAACATCTTGTACTGCAACACCAGTTAAGTCTGCAACTGTAATTTGCATTTTATTTTCTCTACCTGGATGGTTACCAGACAATACTTGCCCAAGCTCGATAATATTATCTGTTTTAAGATATCCATCTTTTTTTGCACAAGCTATCTCTCCTCTTTTATTACATTGGCTAATACTATCTGCAATGACCAAGTCTGCATTCTTTATAACCCCTGGACCTAATTCCCTTTTTTCAGGAGTATCCGATCCTATTGCAGTAATGTGTGTCCCCTTCATAATATCATTTTTATTTAGTAAATGCTTTTTACTAGAAGTTGTGGTTACTATGAGATTAGCTTTTGAAGCTAACTTTTTTGGTGACCTTGCTAATTCCACCTTAAATCCTAGTTTTTCCATATCGACACGATATAAATTCATTTTTTTATTAGATCTTCCCCAAACAATTAATTTTCTACATTTCGTTATTTCTTTTAAATGTTTTACCTGCATTCTAGCTTGTAATCCTGTGCCTAATATTCCAATCATTTCTATTTCATTTGAGAACCTTGCTGCACAAATTTGGCCAGCTATAGCAGTACGCACATTAGTTAGCAATGCCTCATCTAAAAGGATTGCTAATGGCAGACCATTTTTTTGGTTAAAAAGCAACATCATACCCTGCCCATTTGGAATTCCATTCTTTTCATTATTTGAAAACCCTGATGCAATTTTAATTACATAATAAGACTCGCCCATAACATATCCATATTTTATATGAACTTCACCAGGTGGTTCCTCAAAAAGTAATTCACCAATGGGTGGAATGATACATTGCTTGCTTGAATAGAAAATAAAACCTCTTTCTATCAAAGGTACTAGTTCTAATTTTTTTAGAATTTCATTTATTATTTTTTTTTTCAGGACATGCATTTTATTTGTATTTCAAGCAATAAATTTATTACACAAAAGATGAATTAAAATTAATTTCTCTTAACAAAATACTCTCCCATTTTATTTTAAATTTTGTTCAAGTAAAAAAATATTAACTATTTTGGATGATTCACTAATAATATTGAATATAGGTTATGCATTAACCTTCATAGCCTTAGCAATAAGAGAAGTACTATGGCTTAGGTCAACCTTAACTGCTGCACAAATCTCATTATTTTACTACCACTTCTTCTTTGCAAATAACAATTCAGCAGCTTTTTGGACAGCAATTTTCATAATTGTGAATGGATACAATATTATTAAAATAATTCTTGAAAGAAGACCAAAAATAATCCCTCATGAAATAAGAGATCTTTATGATTATATTTTTCATAATCTTACAACTCGCGAATTTTTATATTTTTGGAATATGGGGAATATTAAATCTGTTACAAATGATTATTTAATTAGATCTGGTGAAAACCAAAATAATTTATTATTGGTATTATCAGGAAAAGTGTTTGTTGAGGTAAATCAAACTCCAATAGCTGCTTTAGAACGTGGTGCTTTCATTGCTGAAATTAGCTTTTTAACTGGGGAACCAGCATCTGCTGATGTAAAAGCAGTGGATGAATTGATTTTCATATCTTGGAAAAGTGAAAGATTAAAAAACTTAGAACACGATAATCCAGCATTTTGGATGAAATTACAACATGCTTTATCAGAGGATTTGATAAAAAAGGTAAAACCAGAAGCAAAAAAAGAAAGTCAAATTGATAATTAATTAATATGCAAATATGAAGTGTAAAATTTTCCAAATCAACATTAAACCAAATACTATCAATGAGAGAGGTATTCCAAAAGTTGAAGTTGATAATGTATTCGTGTCACAAACCGGTGTTCATGGTGATTTTAATAACTTTAGAACAAACAAAAAGAAAAACGATATTAACATGGCTGTATTGCTACTAGATAAAAAAGTAATTGATGATTTGAACAATGAGGGTTGGCCTGTCAGTCCAGGTGACTTAGGAGAGAACATTACAACTGCTGGATTAAATCAAAATGAGTTATATCCAGGAAACAAAATTAAAATTGGAAATGCAATAATTGAAATTTCATTTATTTGTGAACCATGTTCTACACTAAGCATTTTGCCTTATATAGGTAGCGAAAAGATTAAAATTTTTATTAAAACATTAGTTCAAAGAAGAGGTTGGTATGCTAAGGTATTAGTACCTGGGCAAATTAGAAAAAATGACTTAATATCAATTATTGATTGATATTAGTTTAAAAAAAAACCCGAAAAATTCAGGTTTTTTTTTGTAGCGGGGGAAGGATTCGAACCTCCGACCTCAGGGTTATGAGCCCTGCGAGCTACCAGACTGCTCCACCCCGCGATCATTAATTTTTAGTTTAAATATATAATCCATTTTAGAGAATTATTAGTTTTGTAACAAGAAGACTTTATGATTTATTTTTCGTAAATTTATACCTTACTTTTACATTAATTACAATCAAATTACTAAATTAATCTATGGAAACCGGAAAAGAATTCAACGCACTATTACAAGTCCTATCAGGAGAACAACAGGTAATACAAAGAACAGATCAGAAAGCTTTTACATTACTATCAATTCTTGGAGTTTTTATGGTTTTCTTTATTGTGCATTTCCCAAAAATTCAAATGAATACATTTATCTTTTTTATGATGATGATTTATTTTACTTCAGCAATGGGTACTATCTATTATCTAGTAAGAGTGATAATACCTCGAATTAGAAAACATAAAATTAAAACAAGTAATAAAGAGGTGACAAAAGATGAAGTTATTAACCCAACATTTTTTGCAGGCATAAGTCAATTTAAAAATTCTGATGAATATGCCTTATATTTAAGATCAATAGCTAAAAACGAAAATAGACTTTATGATATGTTCGCGTCCCAAGTTTTTGCTTTAGGTAAAATAAACCAAAGAAAAAATGAAAATGTACGCCTCTCCTTATTCTTTTTTATTTCTGCACTTGTTTCTGAACTCTTAATCATAATGTCGATGGCATACTCAAGAGCATTGCCATATCTTTTCCCATAATTAATGAAGTTCAACATACCAATATTTTTGATTGCAGTTTTTATTTTTAATTGCGCTCCAAAAAGTATTCCTGGGCCTAAAGGACCTAGGGGACCTAAAGGTCCTAAAGGCGATAGAGGTATACCAGGACTTCGAGGTATACCTGGGCCTCCGGGTCCGGAGGGTAAATCCGGAGATAGTATTCCGGCTTCCCAATTAAAAAGTATTGGTGACTTTATAAAACAACAGAAAGCTTCAGAAAGTAAAAATATAGAGAGCATAGTTGGCTCTGCATCCTATAGTTTTGGACTCGCCCCAACAATCACTGGTTTTATCTATTTAACAAACCTAGGTAGAATTTTTAAATTAGAGAATAAAACTCCAGAAACATTGGGTCAATCTGTTGAACTATTTTCCAATATTGCTGACCGTGATGATTTCATATCAATCAATAGAATTGTTTACGGTGAAGATATTAAACAATACTTTACTGCTATTACGAAGTCTGGAATTATATATACATCTGAAGATTTGAAAAATTGGAACCAGAGTTCAACTCAGCCTGTATTAGAATAATGAGGTAATATCTAGATATGATTTATACCATTTATTACCCAAAATACTAGTCACATTAGAATTCATCACATTTCAATTATGTAACATTTTATAAATTATTTGCGTCTAAAAGACAATTTGATTGGAATTCCAGTAAAATTAAAATTTTCACGGATTTGGTTTTCTATATAGCGTATATAAGAAACTTTTAATTTATTGGGGTGATTTGTATAAAATGCAATAACTGCAGGCTCTCTACTAACCTGAGTTGCATATTTAATTTTAATCACTTTCCCTCCTTCAGCGGGGGGTGGTTTTTTTGAAATTATTTTTTTGAGAATTTGATTTAATTTTGTTGTTGAGATTTTCCTTCTGCTACGTTCATAGACATCCCACGCTAATTCTAAAACACGATGTACGCGTTGCTTTGTTAAAGACGAAATAAATAGTATTGGATAATTATCCAATGATTTAAACTGTTGCCTAACCTTATATTCAAAATTTTTCATCGTATGATTATCTTTTTTTATTAAATCCCACTTGTTTACAATAATGATTATGCCTTTACCTTTTGAAATAACGTTTTCAATAATTGTTTTATCTTGCTTACCAAAACCCTTTTTTGCATCAATTAGTACCAAAACAATATTAGAGTTTGAGATTGCATGATTTGTTCGCACGGTTGAATAATATTCAATCCTATCCTTAATTTTTCTTAATTGTCTTAAACCTGCTGTATCTACTAAGGTAATTATTTTACCATACCATCTTAAATTAACATCAATAGCATCTCTGGTTGTACCTGCAATGGGAGAAACAATTGTTCTTTCTTTTTTTAATAATGAATTTGTTAAAGATGATTTACCAACATTAGGCATACCAACAATTGAAAGCCTTAAATTTGATTTTTCTTCACTTTTATTATTACCATTTTTAGTTTCAAGTTTATCAACCATTAAGTCTAGAAGGTCACCAGTAAATCTTCCATTTAATGCAGAAATTGGGAAAGGCTCTTTTAGTCCAAATTCATGAAACTGGTGCACAAGATTATCTGTACCATATCTATCACATTTATTGACAGCTAATATGTATGGTTTATTACTTTTTCTGACAAATTTAGCCAATGCATAATCACTTGAAGTTGGCCCTTCTTTACCATCTACCATAAACAGTACTAAATTAGCTTCTTGCATAGCTAACTGTGCTTGCTTTCTTACGGCAATATTAAATTGGTCAAACTCATCAGGTATGTATCCTCCAGTATCAATGAATTGAAAAAATTGACCACACCATTCAACACTTCCATAAATTCGATCTCTAGTAATTCCCTCTTGACGATCAACAATAGATTGGCGTTGACTTAATAGCCTATTAAAAAAGGTAGACTTTCCCACATTTGGTCTGCCTACTATTGCAATAACTGGAAATTTCATTTTATCAAAATGAAATTACTGCGCATATTGCAATAATATTATTGCACATAATATATAGCATATGAATTTCTTAATAATTTGGTTTTTTATGCTCATAATCTTTTTTTAATTACGAAGTAAGTTGAAAATTCATTTATTTAGATTTTAAAATTCATATCTCTGATAAAATTACTTCTTAAATATTTAACTTTTTATAATTACAAAATTAATACATTTTATTGAATATTAATGGTTTATCAAAACCTATTTTATTCAATATTAGATTAACCTCAGCATAAAGTTCCATGGTGAATTAAATTAATAAAAAGCTTAATAAATGATTTAATAAAAACTGCCATAACCTACTACTTTTGATTATCACACTTCATTGTAATCAATAAATATTATTTTTTTTAATAAAAAGAGTTTAATCCTTGTGTTAATTATTATCATTTTTCTATATTCAGTTTAGCCAACCTGACACTTTAGTATAATCTTATTTGTCATTCTCATTTATGTATTTTAAACGGTATAGCGTCAAAATCCGTATGGGATAAAAACGCTATTAAGAAAAAAATTGGAACATAGAATGGCAGAAGCAATGGAACTTGACCTAACAATAAAACAACCAGAAAAACAACCTATCGAAAATCCCGTACCTCCACAAAATTCAGTTCCAATAATCCAGAATATAGATAAAGAAATACCAAAAAAGTATACTATTGAGAATTATTATAAAAATGATCATCTAGGTTCAGATGTATTAAAACAAAAATATCTTGCGCCTTGGGAAAAACATCCCTACGAACTGTGGAAAAGACAAGCAAAAGCATTAGCCTCAGTTGAAAAAACAAAAGCTAAAAGAAAAAAGTGGGAAAATAATTTTTTCTCAATACTTGAAGATTTCAAATTTGTACCAGGTGGACGAATTATGCATGGCGCTGGAAGAGACGACATAACAACAACATTAAATAATTGCTACGTCGTAGCAGTAAGAGAAGATTCAATAAAATCAATATATGAAACAATCATAAACGAAGCACTAACATATAAATATGGTGGAGGGTGCGGACATGATTTATCAGTATTGAGACCTTCTGGGAAAGCTATTAATGGAACTGGCGGAGAATCATGTGGCCCTACAGGATTTATGAACTTGTTCAGTGAAAATACAAATACTATTGCTCAGCATGGTCGAAGAGGGGCAAATATGCAAACACTTAGAATTGATCATCCAGATATTGAAAAATTCATTAGTATCAAAACTGGTGATATAGATATGGTAAAATATTCAAACATATCAGTTCTTCTAACTCATAACTTTATGGAAGCAGTCAAAAACGATGAAGATTTTGATTTAAAATATGAAGACGAAGTATATAGTACTGTAAAAGCTAAAGATTTATGGAACAAAATTATCGAGCATGCTCATGCTAGCGCTGAACCTGGTCTTCTGTTTTGGGATACAATGAAAGAATTTCATAATGCCGAATATTGCTCACCCCTAGTTTCAACTAATCCTTGCGCTGAACAACCTTTACCAGATGGTGGCTGTTGTAACTTGGGTGCAGTAAATCTTGAAAGATTTGTTGATGAGAAAGGTAATTTCATGATAGACCAGTTTAAAGATACAGTGGCAATGGGAACTAGATTCTTAGATAACGTAGTCGACTATAATATGGATAGACATGCATTGGAGGACCAAAAACAAAACGCCATGAACGATAGACGAGTAGGGCTTGGAATATTAGGTTTAGGTGATATGCTGGTACGCTTAGGAATAAAATATGATAGTGAAGATGCCCTACAAACGGTTGAGCAGATAATGCAAATATTTAGAGATACAGCGTATGAAACTAGTACTGAACTAGCAACAGAAAAAGGACAGTACCCTAATTTTAACTGGCATGGTTATTCTAAAAGTAAATTTGTTAAAAATCTACCAAAATCACTTCAAAAAAAGATAAAAGATAATGGAATACGAAATTCAACATTAACAACGGTAGCACCGACAGGAAGTGGAGCAATTGTATCAAGGGTTACATCTGGTGTAGAACCAATTTTTTCTACATCATATAAAAGGCGTGTAAAAGAAAATGATGGCTATGGTAAGTCATTTAAAGAATATACTGTTTATCATCCTATCATAGAAAAATTATTTGGTACAGATAACAATCTTCCAGATTTTGTGACCACAGCACATAACATAGACCCATATTTTAGGGTCAGAATGCAAGGATCTATACAAAAATATATTGATTCTTCAATATCATCTACTGTTAATCTACCAGAAGAAATAACAGTAGATACCATAGCCGACATATATATGAAAGCATACCAAACTGGGTTAAAAGGAATAACTGTTTACAGAGAAGGTAGCAGAGAAGGTATTTTAATAACTGAAAAAGAAGAAGAAAAAGAAACATCAAAAGATACTAGCCAAACAAATTTAACCTCAAATTATGATGCTAGTCCTAGGAATAGGCCTGTACAAACCTCTGGAGTAACCAGAAGAATTAGAACCGGGGAGGGAACGCTCTATATTACTATTAATGAGGATGAAAATGGACTTTGCGAAGTTTTCACAACGATTGGAAAAGCTGGTGGAAATGCTGCAGCACAATCGGAAGCAATAAGTCGTTTAATTTCACTCTCCCTTCGTTCTGGTTTAGATCCGCATGCAATTGTAAGACAATTGAAGGGTATCTCAGGACCAAATCCCACATGGGAAAATGGTCGTTTAATTCTCTCAACTCCCGATGCTATAGGAAAAGCTTTAGATGATTATTTATCTGAAAAACAAAATAAATCCTCTAATAATCCTGATAATAATATCGATAAACCAAGAATCACTTTAGCTCAAGAAACTAAACACACTGATAATGGTAAAACAATATGCACGGAATGTCATAACCATAGTGTTATTAATGAGGGAGGTTGTTTAACCTGCAGAGAATGTGGTTGGTCAAAATGCGATTAAATATAAAATACTAAACAAAAATAATCAGATTAACAATTGAATTAGAACTCTAAGATTTCCTTTTCTTTCTCATTCTGAATATTATCAAATTTATCTGTTGAGTCATCAGTGATTTTTTGAATTTCTGCTTCATTGTCTTTAATAATATCTTCAGATATATGACCTTCCTTTTGTAAGTTTTGCAACCTTTGTATTCCATCCCTCCGAACATTCCGTACAGCAATTCTTCCGTCTTCGATAAGTTTATGAACAAATTTATTTAATTCTTTTCTTCTTTCTTCACTTAGTTGAGGTATGGGAACCAATACTGAGGTACCATTATTACCCGGAGTAAATCCCATATTGGCATCCATTATAGCTTTTTCAATTATTGGTATCAACGTTTTTTCATAAGGCGTTAAGGTGATTAATCTCGGTTCTGGAACAGATATTGTAGAGACTTGATTAACAGGAGTCAAATTTCCGTAGTATTCAACTGCTAGTGAATCAAAAATATCTGGATTCGCCCTTCCTGTACGAACCTTATTCAGTTCATTTTTTGTATGAATAATAGCTTGGTTCATACGATGTTTTACGTCATTTAATATTTCTTCAATCATGTTTAATCCCCTGAGACTAATGTACCAATTTTAGCTCCTAAAATCAGACGTTTCAAGTCACCTGGTGTATTTATATTAAAAACATAAATTGGTAGATTATTTTCTTTGCACAACGTGATTGCTGTTAAATCCATAACTCTTAAATTATGATTTAATACTTGAGAAAAGGAAATAGTATCATACTTTTTCGCATCTAGATTATCCACAGGGTCTTTATCATATACACCATCAACCTTTGTACCTTTGATAACTACGTCAGCATTGAGTTCTTTACCACGAAGAGCTGCAGCAGAATCAGTAGTGAAAAAAGGATTTCCAGTTCCTCCAGAAATGATAATAATTCGTTCTTTTTGAAGATGTCGAATTGCTCTCCTTCTTATATATGGTTCAGCTATTTGTGAGACATTAATTGCTGAAAGGGTTCGTGTTTCACAATTAATTTTTTCTAAAGCATCTTGGACGGCTACTGCATTCATTATAGTTGCAAGCATTCCTAAATAATCTCCAGTTACTCTATCCATTCCCTTGCTTGCAGCTTGAATCCCTCTAAAAATATTTCCTGCACCAATTATGAGTCCAATATGAACTCCCAAATTATGAATAGATTTTATCTCATCGGCAAGATATGATGCTTTTTCAGGATCAATTCCATAACCCTTTCTACCCGCTAGTACCTCACCAGAAAGTTTAAGTAATATTGTCCTATACTTTGGTTCAGTCATTTATATACTATGTATTAGTAAAGATTTTAGGAGGACTCACCTATAGAAAATCTTGTGAATCTATTAATACTTATGTTCTCGCCAAGTGTAGCGATAGCTTCTGTCATAATATCATTAATTTTTTTATCAGAATCTTTTATATATGTCTGTTCCAATAGACATGATTCTTGAAAAAATTTAGTAAGCCTTCCTTCAACCATCTTTTCTATAATATTTTCTGGTTTTCCTTCGGATTTTGCTTGATCTCTAAATATTTCTTTTTCTCGAGAAACCAATGATTCATCTAAGGTTTCTCTATCTAATGATATTGGATTTGTTGCAGCAATTTGCATAGCTAAGTTGTGAGCAAGTTCATTGAAGCCATCTGTTTTTGCAACGAAATCAGTTTCACAATTTATTTCCAACAAAACACCTAATCTTCCACCAGCATGAATATATGAATAAACTAAACCTTCTCTTGTATCACGGGTACCTTTTTTCTCTGCTTTTGCAATGCCAGACTTTCTAAGATTATCAATAGCTTGATTTAAATCACCACCTGATGCAACTAGTGCTTTTTTACAATCCATCATCCCTGCACCAGTTTTTTCACGTAGTGTTTTTACAAGTTTTGCATCAATTGTCATATTATTCTTCCTCTAATTTTCCATCATCAGTATTATTATCATCTGAAACATCATCTTCTAATTCAAATTTCTTATCATCAATTGAATTTTTAGCTAGTTTATTATCACTTTTATTTTTCGTTTCCTTTTTATCTGTTGTTTTTTCTGTTCGGGCTTCTAAAACCGAGTCCGCTAAAGCTGCAATAATTATCTGTATCGTTCTCATAGAATCATCATTGGCAGGAATTGGATAATCAACCTTTTTTGGGTTTGTATTGGAATCTACTATGGCAACAACTGGTATTTCTAGTCGCTTTGCTTCTCTTATTGCTGTATCCTCATATTGTGCATCAACAACAACCAGAACATCAGGTAAACGACGCATATCCTTAATACCTCTATGCTGGTCTGCTAATTTAACTTTTTCCCGATTCAACATTTGGGTTTCTTTTTTTGTCATATTTGTGTAAAGGTTAGAACCCTCTTTTTCCAACATTTTAAGTCTTTTTATACTTTTTTTAATTGTTGAAAAATTAGTAAGGGTACCACCTAGCCAACGTTCGACTATATAAAACATTGAGCATCTATCAGCTTCTTGTTGTATAATATCTTGTGCTTGTTTTTTTGTACCGACAAAAAGAATCTCCCCATTTTTAGAAACAAGATTCTTGATGAACTCACAGGCTTTATTTATAGAATCAATTGTTTGTTCAAGGTCGATTATGTGCACACCATTTTTATCTGATAGAATATATGGTTTAAAGTTAGGATTCCATTTTCTTGTAACGTGCCCAAAATGCGCACCAGTACCTAATAAATCTTCAAATTTTACTTTATCCATATTCTTATCGCTTTGAGAATTGAAAATTCTTCCTTGCTCCGGGTTGACCTGGTTTTTTACGTTCAACTTTCCTGGCATCCCTAGTTAGAAATCCATTTTCTTTTAATATTGACCTAAAATCTTTGTTAATATTTAGAAGAGCTCGGGATATACCAAGTCTAATCGCACCAGCTTGCCCTGTTAATCCTCCACCTTTAACATTAATATCAATATCGTATTGTTTTTCGTTTTCTACCGCAACTAAAGGTTGTAACACGATTGTCGCAAGCGTATCCCTACATAAATAATCTCTGAATGATTTCCCATTAATTTTTATTTCACCTTTACCTGATGTTAAATAGACTCTAGCTATTGAGCTTTTTCGTCTACCAGTTCCATAATAAGTTGTTTCTGTCATAAGTTTATTCTATACTTTTAGTATTTCTGGTTTTTGGGCTGAATGAGGATGCTCATTTCCCTTATATACTTTTAAATGTGAAATAATTGACCTACCCAACCTATTATGAGGTAACATACCCTTAACAGCTTTTTTTATTATTCTATCCGGCCTGCTCCTTCTTAATGCTGCTAAACTAGTTTCCTTTCCACCACCAGGGTATCCTGTATGCTTAAAGTATGTTTTTTGGGTTTCTTTTTTACCTGTCACTATTATTTTTTCAGCATTAATTACTACTACACAGTCTCCCATATCCATATGGGGGGAAAAATTAGTCTTATGCTTTCCTCTAAGAACTTGCGCAATTTTAGATGCTAACCTTCCCAATACTTGTCCTTCAGCATCTACAATCCACCAACACCTTTCAATTTCTGCTTTTTTTATCGATATTGTTTTCATTTGAATTAGTTTAAAGCCCGCAAAATTAGACTTCAGGTGTTCTCCTAGTCAATAATTATTCTAAAAAATATATCAGCTATTTTTATATATATTAGATCGTGAGATTGTATACAATACTTTTCCATATAGATCTTTTCCTACATATGGAGAATTTTTTGATTTTGATTTTATATTAAGCTTCTCAAATACCCATTTTGTTTTAGGATCAATAACTACTATTTCAGCTGATTTGTTTCGTTTAAGTAAATCAGTATCAAAACCCATAATTTTACGAGGTGAGCATGTCATTTTTTGAATAAGTGTTTCTAAGGATAAATCAGAATCTTTGCAAAGAATTTTATTAACAGCACCAAAACAAGATTCAAGCCCAATCATCCCAAATGATGCAAGATCAAATGTGGTTTCCTTATCTTGCATAGTATGGGGTGCGTGATCGGTTGCTATACAGTCTATGGTTCCATCTTTCAAGGCAGAAATAAGCGATATCCTATCATTTTCTGTACGAATTGGTGGTCCCACCTTTAGATTAGTATCATATGAAATTAAATCCTCATCATTAAAAAATAAATGATGCGGAGTAACCTCTGCGGTAACGTCACCATTTTGTTTTTTCATGTCACGTATCAAATCAACTGCTTTTAAGGAACTAACATGAGGAATATGAATCTTAGCTCCAACAAAATTAGCAAGTTCTAGGTCCCTATGAACCATTGATGATTCAGCAAGGTCGGGGTTACCTGAAAGCCCTAAATGTGTTGAAATAGTGCCTTCATGCATAAGACCTCCATCTCTTAAACATTCATCTTCAGCATGATTTATAACAGGAACACCAACAAGTTTTGAATATTCCAATGCGATTCTCATTATTCCACCATCTTGAATGGGTAAACCATCATCACTAAATGCAACTGCACCTTCTTTGTACATTAGCCCCATTTCAGTTATATCCTTTCCATTTTGGCCTTTTGAAACTGCACCAATGGGATGAATATGAATTGGTGCGTCTTCAGCTTTCTTTTTAATAAAGTTAATGGATTCAGGTGTGTCAAGTGGCGGATTAGTATTTGGCATTACACATACCCGTGTGAAGCCTCCAGCCATTGCAGCCAATGATCCAGTTTGTAAAGTTTCTTTATCTTCTCTACCAGGTTCACGAAAGTGTACGTGCAAATCACAAAATCCATGTGTTATAACTTTGCCACTGCAATCGATAATCTCACAATTATCAGGTATTTTAAAACTACCTATTTCATCAATTAAACCATCCTTTATTAGAATGTCTGCTTCGTAAGTTTCTTCATTGTTTGGATCAATTATTGTACCGCCTTTGAGAATTAGATTTTTTGGAATTTTTTCTAGTGCCATCTTCTACTTCTCCTCAACTTTTTTACCTCCACATAGCAAATAGAGAATTGCCATTCTTGACGCAACACCATTTAAGACTTGATTTAAAATTATTGCCTGATTGCCATCAGCAACTTCTCCATCAATTTCTACACCTCGATTCATAGGACCTGGATGCATTATTACAATTTCCTTATTATGATTTTTTAATCTTTCACTTGTTATTCCAAAATGAGATCGATATTCACGAGTTGATGGTACTAACCCCCGTCCCATTCTCTCACGCTGAATTCGAAGTACATTTAACGCGTCTGCCCATTCTATTACTTCATCTACATCTGATAAATAATTAACACCCAGTTCCTCAATATTTTTTGGTATCAAATTTGGTGGACCACATAGAGTGACTTCTGCTCCCATTATTTTT
>PBFM01000042.1 GCA_002718655.1 Fidelibacterota bacterium | reverse complement strand
TAGGGCAAACAAATGTGAAATCTTTAGGATAGAAATAGAATATTTTCCATTTGCCTTCAAAAGAATTTTGATCAATTTGTTCAAATGCAGATTTGCCATTATCTTAATGATTCATAAAACCAGATTTGACACCAAAAACCGAAAAGTCATCTAATCTTTCTTTTACACATTTTATAATAATTTCCTTTTTTTCTTAGTTTGGATAAACTTTTTTTAAACCAAAATTTGTTTCCATAACAGCATCAACAGCCTTACAAAGTTGCAAAAAATGATTTAATGAGATTATTATATTGCAACTATCTTTAACAACTAATAGCTCTACATTTTCAGTTGAATAATCAATTTTTTTACTTAGACTGGACAGATATTTATGGAAATGGCGAAACTGACAACGTTTCATTTTCATTTTTATATTACAAAATTGTACTCTAATTCTCGCATCTTTTTCAACGGTGAAAATTGATATAGGCTTCATTTCGTAAAGTAACTGCATTTAATTTTCTCCATATTTCATTGATTTGTTTATAATATCAAGAAGCATCAAATTCATCTTTAATCAATTCAGCCCAAATAATCATTCTTTCTTCTGTTAATTCTTCTTCGTTATCATTATCAAGGCCGAGGCCTAGAAACTCGTCACCATCCAAAGCTTCTGAATTATCAAATTCATAGTCTTCAGTTGGCCATCTACCTATTAGATTTCCTCCATTCGCCATAAAAGGTTTTGCTAGTAATCCGATTGCATCTAAAAAATTATCTGCATAACCAACTGCATCACCACAACCAAAAAATGCTGCTGTAATTCCAGTAAAGTCCAATTCTTTGTATTTTTCATAAATAAAATCCCAGTCATCTTGTAATTCCCCAATATGCCACGTGGGACATCCAATTATCAACTTTTTGTATTCTAGCATTTTCTTAGGATCAGTATCAGCAATGTTAAATTCATCTATTTTTATGCCTTCTGATTCCATGTAATCGATTAAAAATCCTGCTGCCTCTTCTTGGTTACCAGTATTGCTACCCCAAAATAGTCCAATTTTTTCCATTAGTTATCCGTTATTTGTTAATTAATTCTTAATTAATTTAAATGGTAATGAGACTCATTTGCAATACAAAATGAATCTGCAATCAAGTATTTTGTGACTTCAATAAATATTTGATTTTTTTACAGAGACCAGAGTTTTTTGTTATTGGTTTTTCTTCAATTGTCACATATTCTTTTGCAATAGAAGTCTCATTCAAATAATTTTCTAATGTTTAAAAATGGTATGTTAATTCATTCAATTATTAATAATGAAAAATTGAAAATTTTTAAATAATTTTCTTTAATTCTTAAGTAACTAATATATTTAATTTGAAAAAAATACTACTTTTTTTCTCCATCAATATCCTATTTGGTCAGCGTGTAGTAGGATATTACCCGCATTGGGTACAGACAAGCTTTCCACTTTCTGAAATAGATTTTTCAGTTGTCACTCATGTTAATCATGCATTTGCCTGGCCGGATGAAGAGGGGAATATTCAGACATACGATAACCTTTTTGACATTGCAAATTCGCAAACTATCCATGAACAAGGTGCAAAGTTTATTTTATCTCTAGGTGGATGGGGGAACAACGCAGGATTTGAAGCTGTTGTATCATCTTCATCTTTAAGGACTGCATTCATTAATAATCTAATTGAGGTTTGTGATTCATACGGATATGATGGTGTTGATTTAGATTGGGAGCATCCATCCTCAATCTCGGATAGGCAAAACCTTAATCTATTAATTGAAGAAATGGATTCATTATTCAATGAACATAATAGTGATTTACTCATTACAATGGCAATCCCAGTATCAAATTGGTCTGGGCAGTGGTACGATTTTTCATTCCTGAAAAACCATATAGATTTTTTTAATGCAATGACATACGATATGCATGGCAGTTGGTCATCCGATGCTGGACACAACTCACCACTTTTCCAATCGCCTCCTGGTGATCCTGATGGCTCTTGCAGTACAGCAATTGTTTATCTGGTAACCACTAGGGGAATTCCAAGGCAAAAAATAAATCTTGGATTACCATTTTGGGGTAAAAAATATGTCACAAGTGATATTAATGAATCTTTTTCCGGTGATGTAATTGACATGTGGTACAATGAGATTACGCCTCTTATTGGTAATGGCTGGAGCTATCAGTGGGATAGTAATGCATTTTGTCCATATCTTGTTAAAGAAGATCAATCAAAAATAATTACATTTGATGACCAAGAATCCATTAGATATAAATGTGAATATGCCACAGCTCAAAATTTGGGAGGTCTAATGATTTGGGCATTGGGTTACGATTTGACTTTAAATGGTCAAGAATTGATTCAATCTATAAATGATAACTATTTACAAAATCATCAAATTAGAACAATTATACCAGAACAATTATCCATAAAGACATTTCCAAATCCATTTAATTCAAATTGTATCTTAGAATTTAATTTACCGAATGATGAATTTATCAGTATTGATTTGTTCTCAATTAATGGTTTATTTATTGCTAGATTATTTAGTGGCTATATGTACCAAGGAGTTAATCAATACAATTGGAATGTTCATTCCATGAAACAAAACATTAGTTCAGGTCTGTTCCTAATTAGCTTGGCGACAAAGAAAAAGAACTATTTACAAAAAATAATTCATTTAAAATGATTCAAAACAACTGGACACTAGTTGAAGAAAAATTCTTTAATAAACAGAAAGTAAAGAGCCAAACGGCCAAGATGCCATATGTTGTCATCGATAATTTTCCAGATCTTGGTTTGTTGGTGTCACTTAAGTTTATGGAATGGGTCTATGATAATCCCAAAGGAGTAATTAGTCTTCCAACGGGAAAAACTCCCGAATACTTCATAAAATGGATGCATTACTTTCTAAATAATTGGAATAAGCAAGATGTAAAATCAATTCGTTCTGAATATGGATTTAAATCAAGAAAAAAACCTGATTTATCAAAACTTAAATTCGTTCAAATTGATGAATTTTATCCTTTAGAACCATCTCAACACAATAGCTTTTCTAATTATGTAAATAAGTATTATCTAGAAGGATTTAATATTCCTAAAGATAATGCATTATTAATAAATACAAATTACATTGATTTATATGGCAAAAAGCATTGGAAAAATATTTTTCCATCGGGTGCGATTGACTTAAATCTAAGATATAAAGATGCATTAACTAAATCGCAAAAAGAGCAACAAGAGTCTATTTACCTAATAGATCAATGGTGCAATGATTATGAGAAAAAAATCCGTGATTTGGGTGGAATTGGCTTTTTTCTTGGGGGAATAGGGCCTGATGGACACATCGCATTTAATGTTAGAGGATCAGACCACAATTCTACTACAAGGTTAATGGAAACTAATTTTGAAACTCAAGCTGCCGCGGCTGTAGACCTTGGTGGACTTGAGATAAGTTCAAATAGGCTTGTAATAACAATAGGATTAGGCACTATTACGTTCAATGAAAACGCCACAGCAATTATCATTGCCGCAGGTGAAGCCAAAGCTCCGATAGTTAAAAAATCTTTAGAGTCAAAAAGAGATGTCAAATATCCTGCAACAGCTTTACACTCATTGAGTAATAGTAGATTTTATCTTACTAATGGGGCTGCAAAAAAACTAAATGATATGGAATACGATTATTGGGGGAATAGCCCTTGGGATATGGAAAAAAAACAAAGAGCTTTGCTGAAACTTGCAAAAGAGAAGAATATCTTTGGTAAAAAAATTTCAATTGATGATTTGAAAGATCACAAAATATGCAGACATATACCAAATTTGAATAAAAAAACAGTATCAGATATAATTGATTTTGTTGATTTAAAAGTTCAAAGAGGGATCAAAATAGAAAAAAATCAGACTTATTATCATACTGGACCTCACCATGACGATATTATGTTAGGTATGATGCCCCACGTTATACACTTAATCAGGGAACCAACTAATCAACATTTTTTTGCAAATATGACATCCGGTTTTACCTCTGTGACGAATACATTTTTAAAAGAAGTGCTAGTTGATACCTTGAAGTTTTTAGACTTTGGGAAAATTGAAATGATATATTATCCCGATTTTTTTTTAGAGGGATACAAGCGAAAATGGGATAAAGATGTATACCACTATCTTGATAAAATTGCGAATAATGATATTGACGGGCAAAAAAGAGGCCTCTCACATAGGATAGTCAGATCTATAGTGAATATTTATGATATTAATGATGAAAGTGCATTAAGAAATAAATTAAATGATATTATCAGTGAGATTGATTTATACTACGATGGTCAAAAAAATTCTAAAGAACTTCAAAAACTTAAAGGTATGATTCGTGAATTTGAGGAAGAATTAGTATGGGCAAATTATGGAGTTCGTGTCAAAGATGTACATCATCTACGCTTAGGATTTTATAAAGGAGATATTTTTACCGAGCAGCCGGAGCAAAAGAGAGACATTGAACCAATTTACCAACAACTAAAAGAAATAGAACCCACTGTGATCTCACTAGCGCTCGACCCAGAAGGCAGTGGTCCGGATACTCATTATAAGGTTTTGCAGGCTATAGCTGAGGCCGTTAGGAAGTGGAGTAAAGATACCGACCTTTCAAACTTAAGGATTTGGGGTTATAGGAATGTTTGGTATAAGTTCGATTTAGCAGAAGCAGATATAATTGTACCTGTCACACTGAATTCAATTTCTATTCTTAACTCAACTTTCATGAATTGTTATTTAAGTCAAAAAAATGCTTCTTTTCCGAGCTATGAATACGATGGTCCTTTTTGTGAGCTTTCACAGAAAATATGGGTTGCACAGCACAGTGATCTTCAATTACTCCTTGGTAGAGATTATTGGTATAGAAATGAAAACCCTCATCTGAGGGCTGTTCATGGTGCTGTTTTCTTGAAAGAAATGGATGTAGAAACTTTCCTTCATTATGCTAGAAGGATAGAGAACTCTACTGAATCCTCGAATGTTTTAAAAGGTTAGCTTTGTTTCTCTTTAACCTGAATTTCTGCAGCTTCTTGGGCTTTTTTTGCTAAATGGAAAAGATATAAAACTGAGTATCTAATCTCATCTTCTGAGCAAAGATTACAAAAACCCTTAGGAGGCATAACCCCTTCTTCACCTTTTTTACCCTCCCACACACTTTTAAACAATTCATCTAATCCTTTGGAAGCGTTGGCATCCCAATATTCTTTTTCTTCTAAAATCACTGCTCCATTTGTACCGTATCGATGGCATCGGAAACATGCTGTTGCCCATATCGATTCTCCAGTGATCAGTTCTTTCTTTGTTAAGTTTTTATATTCATCAGATTGATAAATATTGACGGGTGGTAACTTTTTACCACAACTAATGAAAATAGTTAAATAAAATAATATCGTTAAGTAAAAATAAACATTTTTCATATTTAGCTCATATTTAATACAAATCAATCTTTATAAAAAAATAGTAAACACATTCCAAATGGATCATTGAATACCAGATTTTAAAATATCATGTATGTGTATGAGCCCTTCTGGAGTTTTTGATCTTTTATCAGAGAAGACAAACAAGCTTGTAATGGAATTTTTTTCCATTAATTCTAGTGCTGACATGGCTAGCGTATTAGACAATACCCACTTTGGATTTTTTGACATTAAAAATGATGCAGTTTTATTAAAAATATCATTTCCAAACTTTTCTAGTCCTCTTCGTATGTCTCCATCAGTAATGATGCCTACCAATTTTTTTTTGTTATCTACAACTCCAGTTAGGCCAAGGCCTTTTTCTGAAATAATAAATAAGGTATCCTTGATATTACAATCGATATGCACTAATGGAATTTCATCATTCTTGTGAGCCAATTGATCTATTGTAAGTAATAACTTCTTTCCCAAAACACCGCTTGGATGGAGTTTAGCAAAATCATTCTTATCAAAACCTCGAACTTCTAGTAGTGCTATCGCTAATGCGTCACCCAATGCAAGGGTGGCTGTTGTGCTTGCTGTTGGAGCAAGATCTAATGTGCAAGCTTCTTTTTCTACAGATGTATCAAGATAAATATCTGATGCCAATGCAAGAGAAGAATGTTTTTTACCAATTAAGCCTATGATTCTGATACCTTTATTCTTGATTAATGGTAATATGTGTATCAATTCCATTGTCTCACCACTGTTACTTATAATCATCAGAATGTCTTTTTCAGTTATCATTCCAAGATCACCGTGAATTGCTTCACTTGGATGTAGAAAATTTGCTGGTGTACCTGTTGATGCCATCGTAGAAGCAATCTTTTTTGAAATTTGTCCAGATTTTCCCATTCCTGATATAATTAATTTACCTTTACATCTCAGAATGATATTTATTGCTAGCTCAAAATTGTCATCAATTCGTTTTCTTAAAGCAGATACTGCATTAGCTTCAATTTGAATCACTTTTTTTGCAATACTTTTTATTTTTGTTGAATCCATTGTGTAAATTTAACATTGTTCGTTTATTTGCTTGATTAGTTTATTATGGATATACCAATTAAATGATTATTTTATCAATGTCACAAGTAATGTCTCTAAATCTTTTTCTATTTGGCCCTAACATTCAAACAGGGAAAAACGCACCTAATTTTTCTTTAAAAAACCAGGATGGAGAATTATGCCAATTAAAAGACTACCGTGGAAAAAGACTTGTGATATACTTTTTCCCTAAAGCGGAAACTCCTGGTTGAATCAAACAAGCTTGCGGGTTCCGCGATGCTAATCATCAATACCAGGAACTGAATATTTCAGTAATTGGTGTGAGCTATGATTCTGAGATTTCTCTGAAGAATTTTAAGCAAAACCATGATTTAAATTTTGATTTACTATCTGATACGGAAAAAGTTATGGGAACTGCTTATGGTGTGAATAAATATTTTTTCTTTCCATCTAGGAAAACGTTCTTAATTGATGAGAAAGGAATCTTAATCCATGTTTTTGATACAGTTGACTTGAATACTCATCCAAGGGATATAGTAGAATTTTTTAACAATAGTAAAAAGGTTGCAAATCATGAAACTATCCATTGAATATTGCTCAATGTGAAACTACCTGCCTAAAGCGTCCAGTCTGGAAGCTAATTTGAAGAAATCGTTTCCTAAATTAGATATATCACTTATTTCAAGTGGTGGAGGTGTGTTTGAAGTTTGCTTGGATGATGATTTGATTTTTTCAAAGAAAGCATTGAATCGTTTTCCTGAAAAAGGAGAGATTGAGGCTCTCATAATGGAGAAAAAATAATAGATTGATAACAAAGATCAATTATGAGGATAACACATACGTTATTGATTTTGATAGCGGAATAGACCTTTCCATTAACTCCCGTTTTAATGGAGAAAGCCCTATGTTTTATGGTTCACAACAGCCAACTGCTAATCCACAAATTTCTGATGGTTTCATTGGTGATTTGAAAAAAGGCGGCAGTTGTAATGTGCCCGTTGTTTCTTTGAATGTACATTGTACTGGAACACATACTGAGTCTATTTCACATGTTTTTGATAGCAATGACATGATAACTGATGCTTGTCCACGTAATTTTATACCAGCTTGCATCATATCCGTTGAACCGGAAAAAGCATCATTGATAAATGAGACATATCATTTTGATATGTCAAATGATATGGTAATATCGAAGCAGGCATTGGAGCAAAAACTAGATAAATCTTATGATGCTATGATCATAAGGACCCATCCAAATGATATTTCAAAAATATCAAGGAATTATGATGATCACCCAGCACCTTTTTTTACTAATGATGCCATGGAATATATTAATCAATTGAAAGTAAAACATTTGTTAGTGGATATGCCATCTGTTGATAAAGCTGATGATGGAGGTCTTCTAGGTAATCATAAAATTTTTTTTAAGCAAGGAAGAACTATCTCTGAATTATTATATGTACCTAACGAATTATTAGATGGATTTGGTTTTTTACAAATTCAGATTCCAAACTGGAACCTAGATTCAGCGCCTAGTAGACCAATATTTTATCCAGTATGATTTTCATTTTTAATTTAGTAGGGTTCCCTTTGTAATTTTATGAAACACATTTAGGATAAAAAACAAAATGAATGATAATTTAAAAAGTGTAATCACTTGTGATTTAGATGGGAAGATAGAAACCTTTAGTGAGGGTGCTGAAAAAATATTTGGCTACGCCCAAGATGAAGTCATAGGAAAAATGCGAGTGAGTGATTTTAGTGATGGGCAAGTTGTTTTAGGCCACGTAATAGGCTGGCTAGACGAATCCGTAAAAAAAGGAAAATGGGAGGGTGAGACAGCATTCTTACGAAAGGATGGAAGTGAGTTCTCTGCTAGAATAAAAATAACTCCAACAAAAGATAAAAATGGCGAACATATTGGATATTGTGGTGTAACGACACCTTTGGATGGTAAAAATCCTGATGACGTCAGGCCTAAAATAAATTTAATGACTAAAATATTTACCTGGGTCGTAATTATGCGTCTTCCATTCTTATCTGCTACCATTATGCCAATATTGGTTGGTGCTGCAGTTGCGAAATTCATGGGATATTCAGTTGACTGGTTTTGGCTGGGTATTACTTTATTAGGTGGCTCATTGCTACATATTGGAACAAATACAGCCAATGATTATTTTGACCATCTTAGTGGAACGGATAGTTTAAACTATAATTATAGTAATAAAGGATTAAATGGAGGAAGCAGAGGAATCCAGATGGGACTTATTACACCTGAAGGTGTAAGAAATCTAACGATTTGTATCTTTACGTTAAGTGTGTTGGTGGGTGTCCCCTTAATACAGAAAGCGGGTATGCCGGTTTTGTGGTTAGGGCTGATTGGTTTTCTCTCAGGTTTGTTTTACACTGCACCACCATTCCGATTTTCATCAAGAAAAGGCCTAGGAGAATTATTGATAGGCCTTAATTTTGGTCCGTTAATGGTAGCCGGGAGCGCTTTAGTGCAGACTGGGCAGCTTTTACCTGAAGCTTTCTTAGCTGGAATTCCACTTGGATTTTTGATAGCTGCTGTTGTATATATCAATGAATTTCCAGATCACGACAGTGACAAGGCCACGGGCAAGAATACACTCGTAGTTGTTTTTGGACCGGAAAGAGCGAGAGCAGGATATGTTACTCTCGTATCTGGCGCTTTTTTAAGTATAGTTTTATTGGTATTAAATGGAACTTTTCCATCGTTGATTTTAATTACGCTGTTAGCATCCTATTTTGGTTTAACATCTATTCAAACATTATATAAATACTATAATGATAGATTACTTGAGCCAGCAAATTGGGGCACGATAATTATGCATAGCCTTACAGGAATATTATTGTTTGCTGGACTCTGGTTGGGAACTTCTACTATATAGAAATTAACAATCAAATAAAAAAGCCCCTTTAGCAAGGGGCTTTTTTATTTGGATGATAATAAAATTTTTTGTAAAATACTTACGAGTAACTTACGAGTAATTATTAACATAGGATTCAAAATGAAAAATTTGTTTAAAAAAAAGGTAAAATCTTCAATGTCTGTTATTCGTGCTATTAATAGAATCAATAGATACTCAAACAAGGATGCGTCTTGCTCTATTGTTTGGAATAGAAAGTCAATAACGTATTTATCAAGTACATCATGAGTAAACCACTCTCTCCAAAATTGAAGAAGTTTTTGAATTTTATCCAACGGTTCACATTAGTTCATGGACAGGCTCCGTCCTATGAAGAAATAATGGTGAGTCTAGGATTCGATTCATTGGGAACAGTCAATTGGTATGTAAAGACACTAGAAGGTCAGGGCTATTTATTACGTGTAAAAGGTCCCAACGGCAAGCGTGCGCTCGTTTTATCTCAAAAAGAGCACGCCACCACAACTACAAAGGCTCGTTTGCCGCTTTTGGGACTTATTGCAGCGGGAGAACCAATTGAAGCATTAGAAAATTCTGAAATGGTTGATGTACCGTCATCATTATTACATCCAAATCATTATGTTTTGAAAGTCAAAGGAGATTCGATGATAGATGAACAGATTCATGATGGGGATTATATTGTTGCTAAAAAAACAAACACTGCACGTTCTGGGCAGATTATTGTAGCTTTGATTAATGGAGAAGCAACTCTTAAATGCTATGTCAATAGATCTAGTGGTGTAGAACTTCATCCGCGTAATCCAAAATTTCCAATTATAAAAATTGATTCTAAAGATGACTTCCGCATTAATGGTATACTTCTTTACTCATTCAGGAATTATTTGAATTAGGCACATACATATGATTGAAAGAGACGTTTTTCACTTACGTCTTAAAAATATGGAAATACAGGCTGAACGTCTTTTGGATTCCAGATTAAGTACACGTCCTATTGCAATTATTTCATCACCTCATCAAAACGGAACCATATTATCTCTATCTAATGAGGCAAAAGAAGAAGGCCTAGTAATCGGAATGAAAGTTTCTCTAGTAAGAAAAATGAGTCAGGGGACACAATTATTAACCTATAATCATTCTCTTTATGAACGTATTAATCATTATGTGTTTCAGTCATTATCATCATTCACTCCAGTCATTGAGCCTAGAGGGATAAACGAATTTTTTTTAGATATGAATGGGATGCAAGCTATTAAAGGAGATGTACAAAACACTGGTCTTTCTATTATTGAAAAAATTCAAAAAAAGACCAGTCTTTCAGGTGTGATAGGAATTAGTAATAATAAATTAATAAGTCGAATCGTGACAGCTGTTGTCTCAGATCCCATTCACGCAGTTCGGATTGGACAAGAGTCTCGCTTTTTATCACCCTTATCTCCATCAGTCTTACCAGTCACGCAGGAAAAAGATATCCATCGTATGTTAAAATTCTTATTGATCAATAGCGTTGGTCAAATTCAATCAATGATGAGGTATTTAGATGATTGTCATATTTTATTTGGTGTTCATTCTAATTCATTAGATAAAGAATCTAGAGGTTATGACATCACCCCAGTTAGACCTCCACAACGTAAAGATCATATCATGGAACAAATAATTATTCCATATGATACCAATGATGAAAGCATTGTTCTCTCAATGGTAAAAGATATTTCAGAGAAAATAGCTTTTCAACTACGTCAGAGAAAACAAATAGCTAATAGAGTTCGGTTAGAGATTCATTATGCAGACGGTCATAGATCTCATAGAGTAGGCTCATTCAATAGTATTGATGATTGTCATGTTACTAAGATATGTAAAAATTTATTTCAGAGTGCAAATAAACGACGTAATCGCATACGTTCCATACTCTTAGATATATGGGAATTTTGTTCATATGTGGAACAAATTAATTTATTTAATACAAAAAGATCACGTGCTATTTCCATTTCTGCAGCAATAGATGACATTCGATCAAAATATGGATTTAAAAGCATTCAAAATGCCGATGTATTACAAGCTCTGATATCTAATTAATGTTTGTGCATTTGAATATTCACTCTGTTTATTCTGCAATGAAAGGTCTTATCCCATTATCAGAAATAATTAACCAAGCTAAAGAATATTCGATGAATACATTGGCGTTGACAGACATAAATGGGCTATGGGGTTTCATTCGCTTTGTTCAGCACTGTAAAGATTCAGGAATCAAGCCAATAGCGGGAACTAATTTGATTACAGAAAAACAAGAAATATTGATTTTGGTTGAAAATCAGCATGGCTATGATAATCTTTGCAGGATTATTTCTGCTATCCATGATAATCCAAAAAAAAATATTACAAGCATTGTAAAAAAATATCATTCAGGTCTCTTCATATTATCATATGATGAATCAATATTAAAAGTACTGCAACATTTCATACCAGATACTCATCTTTTCATTGAACTAAGGCCAGGTGTGCAAGAATCAACCATACATAGATTAGCAAATAAATTGAAACTAGACGTTATTGCAACAGGAGATGTTTATTTTATGAAAAAAATTGACCACAGATTTCATATGATTCTTCGCGCTGTAGATTGTAATACTACATTTGAGAAATTGAAAAAGTTAGAATACAAATCAGAACATCATTGGTTTCGTAATGAAAAGGAAATGATAAGAATTTTTCCTAATAGTTTAGAAGCATTAAACAATAGCAAATATTTAGCAGAACGTTGTAAAACCGATTGGTCATTTATTAATACGGTTTTTCCAGGTCTATCTCTGAAGAAAACATACCATGCAAATAAACAACTTAAAAATGAAGTATACAAGGGCGCTAGAAAACGCTATGGTTTTATTGATGGTCAAATCAGATCGAGAATACAATATGAATTAGCTGTTATAAATCAAAAAGGATTTGCACCATACTTTATCATTGTAAAAGACATAGTTGATAAAAGTCGAGCTACGATTGGACGAGGTTCAGCAGCAGCATCCATAGTAAGCTATTGTCTATTCATTACACAAGTAGACCCTCTAAAGTATCGGCTTTATTTTGAAAGATTCATTCATCCTGAGCGGGAAGATATGCCAGACATTGATATTGATTTTCCGTGGGATGAAAGAGATGAAATATTAAATTATGTTTTCAATAAATATGGTAAAGATCGGACGGCGATGGTTGCAAACCATGTGTTTCTAAGGCCTAGATCTGCAATAAGGGAAGTTGGAAAAGTATATGGTCTTTCTAATGAGGAGATAAAAAGTATCACTAAACGTATTGGTTGGCATTCTTCATATCAAAACATGAAGTATTGGATTCATAATGATCCACGATTTTCAAATGTTGAATTGGACGAAACCATAGATAAAGTATTAAAAGATAGTGAGAAAATCATTGGCGTACTTCATCATTTATCTGTACATCCAGGAGGAATGATAATTGTTCCAGATGAGATTAGAAAATATGTACCAGTATTAAGAACTCCAAAGGGTGTTCAGATTGTAGAGTGGGAAAAAGATCAAGTAGAGGATTCAGGACTTTTAAAGATAGACATTTTAGGTAATCGTAGCCTATCGGTGGTTCGCGATACTATTCGTCATGTGAATTTCAACGATTATGTATTACAAAAAAAGTACTTGAATTATCATGAGATTCATTCTGTGACCGATGAAAAAACTAGAGAACTCATAAGTCGAGGTAAGACAATGGGGGTTTTTTACATTGAGAGTCCTGCATCACGACAACTTTTAGCAAAAGCAGGTATGGTAGATTTCGAGCATGTGGTAATATATTCATCAATAATTCGTCCAGCAGCTAATCGTTACATAGATTTGATGTTGTCGAGAATTCATGGAGGGGACTGGAAACTTATTCATCCTGATTTACATTTTTTAAGAGAAAGTTATGGTATTATTGTATATGAAGAGCAAGTATCCATGACTGTCATGACTATGGCGGGATTAAGCTATTCAGAGGCAGAAGCACTTAGGAAATCCATCAACCGTAGTTCTATGAAGCATATGATTTCATCATGGGAGGAAAGGTTCACACGTAAAGCTCTTGATAGAGGTTATTCTAAGACAATAATCAGTGAAGTATGGAGTATGATAGTATCGTTTGTTGGTTACTCTTTTTGTAAACCACATTCTGCATCATATGCGATGCTATCTTTCACCTGTGCATATTTAAAAGCTCATTTTCCTGCTGAGTTTTTAGCAGCTGTAATATCTAATCAAGGTGGATATTACTCGTCTTATGCATATATGAGTGAAGCACGAAGATTTGGAATTCGCATATTACATCCGGATATTAACAATAGTCATCATAGTTGGTTTGGAAAAAAAGATCAGATTCAGATGGGATTCATGAGTATTAAAAAATTACAGAAAAAGACAATTGAATTGATTATTGATGAACGAAAAGCAGGATATTTTGATTCATTAAATGATTTTCTATTCCGTGTTAATCTTGATTTATCTGATGCCATGTCCTTAACCAATGCTGGTTGCTTTAAATCGATAGCACCTAAAATGAGTCATCAACAAGTAGCGTATAAAATAGCAGGATTTTATCTGCAAAATGGTTCTCGGAAATTATTCTCTTCTAGTCCATTCGTTAACGACATAACAGAAGATGAGAGGTATCATTTGGAGTTGGATTCATTTGGCTTTCCCATATCTACACATCCAATTGCTAGATATCGTTCTATGCTCAGTGATAGAATAAAATATGCAAAAGACATTCATCATTATTTTAAAAAATCCATTTATTTATTAGGTATGTATATTACTAAGAAAGAAATCATGACACGTAATTCACAGCCTATGGAATTTTTAACATTAGAAGATGAAACTGATATATATGAGTGCGTTCTATTTCCAAAAGTATTTCAAGAATTCGGAGACCTTTTTCAGTGGGAGAGTTCATTTATCATTAGAGGAATAATCGAAAAATCATTTGGAGTGTGTATTGTTAAAATTGAAAAAGTAGCGAGTTTACAGAAGTGGGTACATCGTATTAATCAAGCTCATGCTTTATAAATATTCTAATTTAAGACTTTGGTCACATGGTCTAGTCTGAGTTCTTCTAGAAGATCATCATAACCAATACATAACCCTTTGATGACAATGCTATCTCCGATATTTGCAATGAAAATCTCTTCATCATAAGGCGAACAAATAATTCGATGATTTATTATGACAAGTGGAGAGTCCAGTTCAGTGACTTGACCTTCTACTTGTACCATTTGATTGATTAATTCTTTTCCTTCATTCATCTGAAATCTCCAAAAAAGATCAGTTGCATCAGTAATTAAGTAAGGTTCTTTTGTTTTGTAATCTGGTTTGAGAGATTGAGTGTAATAAACAAATGCAACAAGTGCTACCAATGGCAACACTGAGCGAAATATTTTCCAATTCATTTCTGCGCGAGTCATTCTGGATTAAATTAAGATCTAAAAATATTATATGAAATGAATTTACTGAAATATTAAAGTAACATAATATCTAGGTTCAATGATTCCTTGGACTCTCTCATTAATTATATTGTAATCAGTATAACCATAGTAGCCCATTATTAGATTGATGTAACGAATTAATGTATTATGTTTTTTAGTTTCTGTTAATTTAGTTGGATTTCCTCTTTGTTCATTAAATACTAAGATGTATTTATCTTTATTCTTATCGTCGTTTCTTAATCTGGTCAGGTAGATTCTTTCTGAACTAAGATCTACATTATTTCCAAAATAGTCAACGGGAGGAGCACAGTTAAATGAAAAGAGTATAATGCAAACAATTCTAGCCACCCACTAATCTATTCTTTTTAGTTTAAATAAAAAAAGTAACTCTTTTTAATAATGAGGAATATTCATATTTAAACAAATCAGATTCAATTAGCATTTAGTTTAAAAATAATTCTCAGTTTTATTATTTTAATTCAGTATACTAGATTACATAATGATTAGATCGTACTTTGCTTCAATCCTACTAATTTTCAACTGGACATATGGTCAGCCTATATTAGAACAATTTTATTTTGGTGGTATAGATAGAGAATACTACCTTTATGTTCCAGATTCTATTAGTGTGGAATCCCCACTTGTATTTGTATTTCATGGATATACTGGATCTGCAGAAGGAATCATGGAATATTCTGGCATAAATGAAATTGCTGATCTAAATGGATTTGTAGCCTGCTATCCCCAGGGGACAACTGATGATTTTGGTAATTCATTTTTTAACGTGGGTTATTCATTTCATTGGAATGAGACTGTTGACGATATGGGCTTTGTATTATCCTTGGCTGAATATCTACAATCTGAATATAGTCTAAGCCAGGTCAATATATTCAGTACTGGAATGTCAAATGGCGGAGACTTTAGCTATCTTCTGGCCTGTGAAGCGTCAACATATTTTAGAGCAATTGCACCTGTAGCTGGAATAATGATGCAGTGGATATTTGATGCTTGTAATCCTACTATCCCATTACCAGTATTAGAGATACATGGCACAAATGATAATATATCTTGGTGGAATGGAGATTCAGAGAATGTAGATGGCTGGGGAGCATATGTAGGTGTTGATACAACAATTGGTTTATGGAGTGAGATCAATAATTGTGCTTCAGTTGCATTAGATACTTTACAAGATATTAATCAGATTGATGGTAGTCATGTGGTGACTGAACTATATCAGGATGGGATAAATGGGAACGAGGTTTGGTTATACAAGATAATTAATGGAGGACATGACTGGCCAGGTGCTTGGGGGAATATGGATATTAATGCTAGTAACCTTGTGTGGGAATTCTTTGATCAATTTTCTTTGAATTATATGATTGGAGATGTTGATTATTCTGGTGCTATAGAAATCAATGATATTTTTATGATACTCGATGAGATTAACAATGACTCCGATTACAATTTCTTATCAGATTATAATTATGATGATTCAGTGGATATGAATGATATATTTGCGGTTGTTGCTTTGTTACTTGGTTTTTGATTTTTTGAATAAAATAAAATAAAGACATAATGTTTTACAATACATTAACTCCTATGGTACATTCTTAATAGATGAATCCATTATAATCAAAATGATAAAAAGAATAAATAGAACAACATTCTTCATTAACTTGATTGTTGCTTTGATTTTTATTGAAGGCTGCACGCATAATTACGAACCTGTTATAAGTGACATTATCGCAGTTCCAAATCCTGTTGAATCTGGTGAGATTGTTAATTTGGAATGTAAAGCCAGTGATGATGATGAATCTAGTATGATGAAGCAGGAAGCATTAAGCTATAGCTGGTCCTCAGCATATGGAGACGTTATTTCTAATAACCAGGATCAATATGCTATTTGGGAAGCACCGCTTGAGTCAGGTATGTACTCTATAACATGTACAGTTTCTGATGAGTTTAATGGTATGGATATTTTAACAATTGATATCATTGTGCAATGAGATTTCTAAACTTTTTCACTTGTACCATTTTTATTTATTTTACGTTGACGAGTTGCGAGATCACAAATCAACCGGTTGAGCTTATTTCTCTTACTTCTAGTGACTCTATTGCAAGATCTGGAGATATTATTGTCTTCGCTTGCATGGCTGAGGATGGAGATAGGGATAAATTAATCTATGATTGGCAATCATCAAGTGGTACGATTACAAGTTATGGAGACACCGCAGAATGGGTCGCTCCAAATCTTAGTGGCTATTACCATGTCAGTTGCAAGGTTTTGGATGATTTTGGTTCATCTGATGCAGCTAGTATTTCAATAAGGGTTGTTGGTGGAATCATTGAAGGTATTATAACCAATGCTGTAAATGGTGAACAAGTTCATAATGCTGAAGTAAACATAGGTGAATTAACAACACTGACTGATGAAAGTGGGTACTATAGTTTCTATCTGTCAATTCAGAGCGGAATTTATGAGGTGAATGCTAGTGCTGATTCATTTTGTATGTATGAAGGAAATTTTGAAATATCTGAAAATTATAATTCGAATTCATTCATACATAATCTATCATTGAGTCCAATACCTGACTCAGGAGAGACTAGACTTGTATTGAATTGGGGAGCAGAACCATATGATCTAGATTCTCATCTATTAACACCAGAAATTGATGGTGAAACATATCATATATATTATGCTAATCGAGGTAGTTCTGATTCAGCACCTTATGTTACCCTAGATGTAGATGATACAAATGGATACGGACCGGAGACAATTACTATCAAACAATCATTCAATGGAGTTTATTCATACTATATTTACCAATATTCTTCAACTGGTACTTTGAAGGATTCACGAGGGATCATACAGATATATGATGGTCCAGATTGTGATGGAGTTACGATACAAGTTCCTAGCATGGGAGAAGGAAGATACTGGTATGTTTGTGATGTAAATGGTGAAACTGGTGAAATTGATGTAATTAACGAGATTCAAAACTCAGAGCCTGGGATCTGAGTCATTTTTTTGTCATCATTTGATTTCACTTTTGAAAACAAATCCGTTTTATCCTTTTAATCCAGCCATATGTTATTTTATTAGCGATAAAATTAAAAGTTTTTGCGCAAGTTAATTTCTAATATATGAATACTATTTCAATTATCTCTTTCGTTATTGCAACAGCCTTGGTTGCAGTTATTACATATTTCATTGTTAGGAGAATGAAAAGGTCAGAAAATATTGCAGAAGAATATTTTACAGGAGGAAGAGCCCTAAGCTGGCCAATCATAGCAGGTTCCTTGTTATTGACAAATCTATCAACAGAGCAACTAGTAGGCCTTAATGGTTCAGTTTTTGGGGACAAGGCTTTGGTTGGAATAGCCTGGGAATCTTTAGCAGCCATGGCAATGATTGTTACGGCACTGATATTTTTACCTGTATATCTGAAAAATGGTTTTACCACCACTCCAGAATTTTTAGAAAAACGATTTGATAAGGGTACAAGGACCATAGTTTCAGGGCTTTTTCTTTTTGGTTACATAACTGTTTTGTTACCAGTCATTCTATATACTGGTTCATTAGCAATAATTGGAATGTTCAATTTAAAATTAAAACTATGGATTGTTTCGCTGGGAATAGGTTTGTTAGGAAGTGCATATGCTATTTTTGGAGGTTTAAAATCTGTAGCTGTAAGTGATACATTAAATGGTATTGGGTTATTTATAGGTGGTTTAATGATTCCATTTTTAGCTTTGAGTGCTTTAGGTGATGGTTCATTAATAACAGGTTTTTTTACATTGTGCAATTCTAGACCAGAATATTTAACTGTTCTTACAAAAACAAATGTTGATGGGCAGATAGTTTCCGTACCATGGCCAACTTTAATAACAGGAATGATGTTCATTCAAATATTCTATTGGTCTACGAACCAGGTAATTGTTCAACGCGCAATGGCAGCGAAGAGTCTTTCAGAAGGACAAAAAGGTGTTTTATTTGCATCCTTCATGAAATTAATTGGTCCATTGATGCTTTGCCTTCCTGGAATCATTGCATTACACATTCCTGAATTGATTATTGAAAAACAAGACCAAGTATACGGTGCTATAGTTAGACACGTTCTTCCAGATTGGTCTCTTGGTTTATTTGCGGCAGTTCTTGTTGGTTCAATTCTTAGTTCATTCAACAGTACTTTAAATAGTGCTTCAACATTGTTTTCTTTTCAGTTCTATCATGGATACATAAATAAAAATGCAACTGGAATCGATATTGTAAGGATTGGAAAATTATTTGCATTATGCATAGCAATTACGTCGGTTATCATTGCACCAATGTTATCAAAAATGGGATCAATTTTTGATTACCTACAAAAGGTAAATGGACTTTATAGTGTTCCCATAATTGCCATCTTTCTTTTAGGAATTGGTACAAACCACATTCCAGCAATCGCAGCAAAAATTGGTATTCTTGTAGGAATGTCATTTTATGCGTTTTTTACTTTTTTTAATATAAAAAATGTACCTGTTAATTTCTCTGATGCTAACGGAGATCTTCATTTTCTCCATGGATATTTTATAAGCTTTCTGGCCTCAGTATTTACAATGTTCATTATTGGAATCATTAGGCCAAGAACACCTGAGGAGATTTCTGCTGGTAAACATCAAATATCATCGAAAATAGATCTGTCTCCCTGGCCTCATTCAGGGAAGGTATCACTCTTGATCATTATCTTGATATTATTAACATATTCATTCCTAACATGGTTAGCACATTAAAATAAATTGGGAAATCTTTATTTTGATAAAGTCCTACTCTCTTCAAGTATCCGTTTTTTTGATGCCGCCCAAGAGCATATCAAACATTTTTCTAAATTATGATTTCTTGCAGGACAATGTTCTCTTCCAAAAAATATTATTTGTAAGTGCCGCTTATTCCAAACTTCTTCTGGCCATAATACCTTTAGGTCATGCTCAGTCATTTCAACATTTTTTGCTTTTGAAAGACCCCATCTTGATGCAAGTCTGTGAATATGAGTGTCGACTGGAAATGCGGGAATTCCGTACCACTGAGACATTACCACGCTCGCTGTTTTGTGACCAACTCCTGCTAGACTTTCTAGATAGTTCCAATCCGGTTTAACCCCACCACCCTGTACTAATTGTTGTGCCATTTTCTTGAGATTTTTTGATTTGGTAGGTGCTAAACCTATTTCTCGAATCTGTTCAAGTATAATTTCTTTTGTAAGATTTGCCATTTTACTTGGTGTATCTGCCATTGCAAAAAGACCTGGTGTAACTTCGTTGACCTTTTTATCAGTAGTCTGAGCAGAGAGCATTACTGCAACTAACAGCGTATAGGCACTGTGGTGATTAAGTGGAATAGGTGTTGATGGATACAAATCATCAAGGATGAGAGTTATCTTTTCTGCTTTCTTAGATCGTTTCATTTTTTGAATGGTTAATTATTGAATCTGTAATTAATGTTAGCTGTCCATTGCTATTAATACTTAAATTTTTTTATAATATTTAAACTAAAACCAAAAAAGATATTACAAAATTAGTTTAACTTTAACGTTAATTTTTAAATCTGATGTTACTAAGATGATAAGAAAAGTTATTTCTCATATACTTGTACTATTAGTTCTTTTCGGAACTACAAATGGTGAGATGTCGCGACACGAGCACAGCGTAGGCCATAACATTTGTAATGTTGATTGTAATGATGAAAATCATTGCGGAACGTGTCATGATTGTGAAAAATGTTATAATCTTAACCAAAGGTTCATTGTTGACAAAAGTTTTAAGTTTTATCAAGGTAAAAATTATGTAAATCCAATTTATGTTGAGGAGTTTTTTAAAAGCATTTACTCGGATTTTCATCTATACAGTCGCCCTCCACCAAGTCTCCTATAATTTAAGCCTTATTTGGAACACACTATTTTTAATAGTGTAATATTAAACTAAAATTTATTAGGAGCATTTTATGCAGATATTTGTACGCACCATGAAGGTGCATACCGTTTTATTACTTAGTAGTATGTTGTTATTTACAAACGCTTGTGAGGATGATGACCATGATGATCATGAGGGTCATACTGATGCAGAAGGTTTTATTTTAGAAGATGAAAGTGGAAACGAGGTGTACCGAGAATTTGAGGGTGCAATGAGCGGGTCTATTACACTGTCGGTAGGCGAAACTCTCGAACTCTCAGTTCATTTTCTCGATCACGATGGAGAAGAGATTGAGCATGATGATGACCATGATGAGGATGAATCATCATTGGATATTTCTGAAAATAATACCAGTATAGCAACAGTTGTACCTGAAGAGCATGAAGGTACTGGAGATGATCACCACGGTAAGGCAATCGAAGTTACCGGGGTAAGTGCTGGGTCAACAAACTTCAAACTTCGTTTAATGCATGATGGACATGCAGACTATACTTCTACGAATAACGTTCCTATTACAGTTAACTAAGAAGTCATTCACATGTTTTTGCTTCCTGGGATTTTTATGGTCTCAGGAAGCATCAATCAAGGGTTTTATATTAGACAGTAAAAATCTTGCGCCTATTCATGGTGCAAATGTCTTTGCAAAAGAACTTGGTGTGGGTACGGTTTCTCGAGTTGACGGTCATTTTATCCTAGATAATCTGCCTGAAGGTAAGGTGTCAATTACCATTGCAATGATTGGATATGAGGAAGTCGATAAATCAATATTCTTAGAAAAGGATATTTTGGATATTGGTGTGGTCTTTCTATCAAGAGAAGTAATTAATGTTAAAGAGGTAGTAGTGAATTCACATCTTGAATTGCAGCCCAAGAAATTTTCATCGAACAGCTATATTGTTGGTAATCAATACCATACGGAGCTAAAAATGTCTTTAGCTTCAACCTTAGAGGAAGAAGTTGGTATGTCTATCCGTTCCATGGGACAGGGCACTAGACAACCAGTTTTAAGAGGATACGCAGGTGATAGGTTCCTTTTAACAGAAGACGGAATAACAGCAGGAGATTTATCAAATACATCCATCGATCACTCAATAAGCATGGATATGATTTCTTATAATAGCGTGAAGATCATACGAGGACCAGAAGCTTTGTTATATGGTTCAAATACAATTGGTGGAGTGATTGATGTCTCCAGAATAATAGATCCCAATGCTAGATTTGAAGACCCGAATTTTCATGCTATTTTAGGGCACGAATCTTCTAATAAAGGGGTGTTTGGTAATATTGTATGCAATCTACCGTTTAAGGATAATCATCAACTAAGATTTTCAATGCTCGGTAGAAATGCAGAAGATCAAGTTACACCAGTTGGTCCGCTACTTAATACGGCACTTACTAATAGTGAATTATTAGGGAGTTATACCTATTTTGGGAAAGATTATCGTTCAACCTTTTCCTATGGATTGCTGAACATGGATTATGGTATTCCTGGAACTCCAGAAGGGCACATTGATGGTGTTGATATCACAATGGATAAAAGGATGCAGAGATTTAGTTTTCATAAGGATATTTCATTCATGGGATTTCAAACCTTGGATGTAGATCAACGATACATTGATTATAGTCATTATGAATCAGAAAAAGGTAGCTCATATCCTGCTATTAGTTTAGGTCAGAAGATATTTTCTCTTCAGAATATTTTTAAGAATCGTTATTTACAATTTGGATCATTGATTCAATATCGTAGTTTTAAAGCTGGTGGGTTTTATTGGACACCTGATACGAAAGAATATAAAATTGCATTATTTGGTCTTTTTCAAAAGAAGTATAATGATTTTGTTATGCAAATATCTTCCCGTGCCGAGTATTTGTCAGTATTGCCAAATACTTCGGATCTTAATCCATCAAATTTAAATGCTAATGAGATTAAGAATAGAGCATTCCCCCTTTTCTCATTTGCAGTAGCCCTTTATAAAAATTGGAAGAATTTTGAAATTTCAATAGGCACTATGGTTACCGGTAGGGCACCTGGCATTGAGGATCTATATTCTGATGGTCCACATCTTGGTACATATGCATATGAGATCGGAATGCCTACATTAGAACAAGAGCAAATAATTGGTTTAGAAGCAT
>PBFM01000041.1 GCA_002718655.1 Fidelibacterota bacterium | reverse complement strand
TTTTTTTTGTTCTTAGTAAATATACATAATAATTTTTCTTATGTTTAATTCAATAATATTTACTTACCTAAAGCAATCAAATAGCACAACAAAAATATTAAAAGCTTGAAAGTGAAAATCAAAATTATAATTTGGGTATTTATTTTATTTGATTTGTTAAATCACAAAATTTTTTCCCAGTCAATTGGTAACCAGACAGGTAATCAATTTTCTTTTGGCATCAGCAGAGATGGAACGGTTTATACCTGGGGTTACAATGGATATGGGCAACTTGGAGATAATACCACCACAAATCGCTCATCACCTGTTTTAGTTTTAAAAGGAGCTTACTCCGGGACTACTTACCTAGGAGATGATACAGATAACAAAATAATCATGATGGCAATTTGGGCTAACTCTGCCGTAGCTTTGGATGAAAATGGACTAGTATACTCTTGGGGACGAAACCAATATGGGCAACTTGGAGATAATACTACCACAACACGTACAGTTCCTGTTAAAGTTCTAAAAGGAGCTTATTCTGGAACTACTTATTTAGGCGATGACTCTAGTAACAAGATCATTGCTGTTTCGATTGGTGAGACACATGGTATTGCACTTGCAGCAGATGGGATTGTTTATGCTTGGGGGTTAAATACCTACGGTATGCTTGGGAATAATAATACCACAGCAAGTTATATACCGGTAAAAGTTCTCAAAGGTGAATACTCTGGGAGCACATATTTAGGTGATGATTCAAGTAATAAAATTACATCAATATCAGCTGGTGCATATTTCAGTCATACGCTTGCAGCAGATGGGACTGTATTTGCCTTTGGTTTTAATAATAATGGGCAATGCGGAAATGGAACGGTAGTAAGCTCGTCACCTTATGGACAATTAACGCCTGTGAAAGTTGTCAAAGGAGTTTATTCTGGGACTACATATTTAGGGGATGACTCAAGTAATAAGATTACGGCAATAAACGCAGGAGCTGCTTTTGGTTTGGCCCTTGATAATAATGGAGTTGTGTATTCGTGGGGATATAATAATTATAATCAACTTGGGGATAATACAACCACAAGACGTACATCACCTGTAAAAGTTGTCAAAGGAGCATATTCTGGTACCACTTATCTAGGGGATGACTCAAGTAATAAGATTACGGCAATCAGCGGTGGTAACAACTGGGGCGGTGCATTAGGAAATGATGGGATGCTTTATTTATGGGGTAGGAATAATGTTGGCCAACTTGCCGATGGGACCACCACAAATAGAGGTGCGCCAGTTAAGGCATTGAAGGGTGAATACTCAGGGACCACTTATATTGGAGATAATGGTAGTAACAAGATCATCGGATTTGCTGTTTCATCTGTCAATGCCTATGCATTAGCCGCAGATTATACAATTTTTTCATGGGGGCATGGTAGTGTCGGAAGTCTAGGTAATAACACAAATAATTCAAGTTACACACCTGTGCAAGTTTCTGGAGCAGGTGGTTCGGGTGATTTGACCCTTCCTGTAGAATTAGTTTCATTTGATGTAAAAACAGACCTTCAAGCTGGACTTACCTTGGAATGGATAACCGAGAGTGAGTTAAATAACCTTGGTTTCATCTTGTATAGAAGGACCTCAATGACAGATTGGGATCAGATAGCGAGCTACATTACTCACCTAGAACTGGAGGGGCAGGGTAGTGTATCTGCTCAGACCGTCTATGCTTTTACGGATAATACTGCACAAGATGAGGAGACTTATGACTATCGACTTGCAGATGTAGACTTTGATGGAAATAAAGAGTACCACAGCCTTCAACTAATGGGAGTATCTAAGTCATCTACATTACCAGAAAAATTTGTATTACACCAAAATTATCCGAACCCTTTTAATCCAACTACTATAATACAATATGAACTAAATAATGATGCATTTGTAGTCATCACGATTCATGACATATTAGGAAATGTTATTAAAGCTTTAGTAAGTGAGAATCAAAGATCTGGTCATAAAAAAATTCAATGGAATTCCAAAAGTGATCAAGGTGACTCCGTATCTGCAGGAGTATATTTTTGCAAAATAGAGGTTGAAAATTTTGTTGCAACAAAAAAAATACTTCTTCTAAAGTAATCAAATTTAATTGAAAATAAAAAACGCAACTTTCGTTGGGTTTTTACCTAAATCGTATTAGACAGATCTTGAATTGGAAAGAATAATAAGAAAAATAATCCACGTTGACATGGATGCCTTCTATGCTTCTGTTGAGCAAATGGATCATCCTGAATTAAAAAGTCAACCAGTAGCTGTTGGCGGAGACAAGGATAGGGGCGTTGTCGCTGCTGCATCATATGAGGCTAGAAAGTTTGGAGTAAGGTCTGCGATGTCTTCGGCTAGGGCTAAGATTAAATGTAAAAATCTAATCTTTGTCAAACCAAGATTTGATAGATACAGGTACATATCTGGTAAGATAAAAAAAATATTTTTTGATTATACCGATTTGATCGAGCCTCTTTCTCTTGATGAAGCTTTTCTGGATGTAACTAAAAACAAGAAAAACATTCCCATCGCAAGCGATATTGCTTTTGAAATAAGAAAAAGAATAAAGGAAGAAGTTGGGCTGACTGCATCTGCAGGAATATCGATAAATAAATTCATTGCAAAGGTTGCCACAGAAATAAATAAACCTAACGGTCAAAAGACGATACATCCAAAAAGGGTAGATGAATTTATTGATTCATTGCCAATACATAAATTTTTTGGTGTTGGAAAAATAACAGCAAAAAAAATGAACGATCTTGGAATACGATTTGGGAAAGATCTTAAAAACCATAGTGAAAACAAACTGGTTGATAATTTTGGAAAAACTGGTGCACATTTTTATAAGATCGTTAGATGCTTGAATGATAATCCTGTAAATCCAAACAGAATCAGAAAATCAGTAGGTGCAGAACAAACATTTTCTAAGGATATTGATTCTGAAGGGTTCATGTTAGATAAATTATCCACCATAGCTAACGAACTTGAAAGAAGAATGGTTAAGACTTCAAATAAAGGAAAAACCATTACAATCAAAATAAAATTCAGTGATTTCACACTACAAACCAGAAGTAAAACAGTGGACAGTTATATTTCAAAAAAGGAAGAGTTCTTCCCAATAATTGAAGAACTGCTTTACCAGAAAGAATTAAATAAATCTGTTAGATTGCTCGGTATATCCATTACGAATCTTCAAAGACAAAAAGAAACTACGGATTTGGATTATGACCTTCAAATGAGATTTAATTTTTTACCAACATAGGAATAGTAAATGGGTGCTATCTGTTCAAAAGGTGGTGGAGGCAGGTTTATGACTAGTTACATATGAGTGATAAAAGATAGTCTCCCTGCCCCCATCTAACCAATGTTCAATTATAAATAGTTTTACCAATAATATTCAAAATGATTTTGCGTAAACTGACATCCAAATACCTAAATACAATCATTTAATACATTTTCAAAAATCTATTTGACCGATATAGGTCTCCATTGCCAAATTTGAGCGTTATTGACGTTTTTTTAATTAAAATAAAATGGTAACATATATTATTAAAAGTTTATGTGGGTCTTCTTACGGTTCTCGCTTCAATCTGTTCCCATCTAACTATATAATTACAGCGTCCACAACACATAAAGTAACCAAATAGAGGAGATATAAAATGACACCAATACCAATGGGCTTAGCTGAGCTTGCTAATTTTTCTTTCTGGCTTGCCACGGCTATCATGCTTGCATCTACAGTATTTTTCTTCGTTGAAAGAAATGATGTTAGCGGAAAGTGGAAAACCTCGTTGACAGTAGCTGGCCTTATCACAGGCATTGCGTTCTGGCATTATCTAAGAATGAGTGAAATGAATGCTGCTGGAGAAGCAACAACAGTTTATCGCTATGTTGACTGGTTAATTACCGTACCACTTCAGATTGTAGAATTTTATCTGATTCTTGTTGCGGTAACTGCCGTTACCAGCGCATTATTTTGGAGATTGCTAGGTGCGTCCCTTGTAATGCTAGTTTTCGGATTCTTAGGAGAGGCTGGAATTATCGATGCAACAATAGGTTTTGTATTTGGAATGGCTGGATGGATCTACATCATTTATGAAGTGTTTAGTGGAGAAGCCTCCAAGCTGGCCGCAGGTAGTGGAAATAAGGGTGGTCAGTTTGCTTTCAATACATTGAGACTCATACTAATCGCTGGTTGGGCAATTTATCCGATTGGATATTTTTTGGGATATCTTGGAGGTGGAACAGATGCCAACACAGTTAATATTATTTACAATGTTGCTGATTTGGTAAATAAGACTGCATTCGGTCTGGCAATATGGGCAGGTGCAAAAATGGATACGCAATGAACCGAGAAATAGATTACATATTCATAAAAAACAAAACCCCAGAGAATGGGGTTTTGTTTTTTCCTTTTATTTTTTTAAGAAAGCTATTCTCATTTACACAAATGGCTCCGGATACGATTAAAATTAAAGCTAGTAGACCTTTACGATTTTCGATATGGTGGTAATATTTTTCACATTAATAACCTTTACTTTTACTTTTTATATGACCTTTTATCTTAAGAAAAATGCAAAAAATATTAATCCAGAAAAAAATAGATTCGATGAGTTCGTTAACAAAGACATCGGATATCCCTGGTCAATGAGTAGTAAAAGAAGGGAAGCCTTTAATAAAGAATTAAAAAAAAGAAAAGGATAGAACTAATGCAAAAAAGAAATGAGATTTAATTTTTCGCTTCCATATGATTACCTTTCTAGTTCATTTGAATAAATAAATTAACATTATCCTTACAAATCTTATTCGTTTCCGCTTGAGATATCAAACACAAGAACCTTTTGCTTGATAATTTTATAGGACACTAAATTTGGATTACAACACACCTCACAGTCCCAAATTTCCCGGTTTGGACCATCTATCAGATCAATCATGATCTCAAAAGTTTCGAAGCAGAAAAAGCATGTGATGTCTATTCCCATTGATTTTTAGGAATGCACATCAGAATTTCTTGATATTTTTGGTAATAGCTTTTTATTGATGGGATAATATGGTTTCCAATCCCACATTTCCTCTGGAATGAAATTAAAACCTCCTTTTGTATATCGAGCTCGCTTTTGAATGCATATGGCAATTTGGAGGTCTAGACGTTTTATCTCTTCAATTTTTGAAATATCATCATTGAAAATCAACTGTTCTCTATTTTTCATTGTTTCAAAGAATAGTTTATCGATGGTAATGAAAAGTTCTGATGCTAGTTCATCCTTTGTTCTATATTTTCCATTCATACATTCTAAATATCATAATAAAGTTTGCGAACTCCAAGTTCTGATTTCCATCTTTTGAGATTATTTGATAATTCATTAATCTGCTGAGTTTCCAATTTTGAATGTTTCCCATTGATTTTCAGATTCTCAAAATAATCTACTAAATCGTTGCAAAGCGCTAACTTTTCTTTAAATGTAAGTTCTTTTTTATTTACCATTAATTACTTGGATTGAACGTATGTTTGTTCATATAAGTCTTTTTGCATTTCGGATATTACTTGATTTGTTTGATAAAGATTTTCCTTTGTCTGATTGAGGCTTGTGTTAAGACGTTTTATGGAACGCATGTTATCTGCAACACTCAAGGCCAAAATTACTATAATTATTATTTTGAGTATGTTACTGGCGTGTTTGAGGTAAGTCATATCTCAAAAATAAAACATTAAACCTGTAAAATTCCAAACTAACTAAAAGAATATCATTCCTAATTATCATTAATGTTATTCATTTATTCATCCATATATGGTAAGAACATCCTCATTAAGTTCTGTTTGATATTCTTGTAAATTACCAGACGCTGGACTGGAAATAGCTTGTCCATTAGAATTAAATTGACCTCCATGTCCTGATGTGCAAACTGATATACCATTGTTAAATGGCATGAGGTCATAACCGCTGTGTGTGCAATTATTTTCAAATGCTCTTACTGTATTACTATTTCTGAGAAGAAGAAGACCTTGATTATCAATACTATTGCCATCAGTTACAACTGAGCCCCCATCAGCAAGCAGTGGTGAATAACCTCCACTGTTTAGGTCAATAACTAAAGTGTTATCCTGTTCATTTCCAACGGGGGATGAAACGACATTTTCTGAACAACCACTAATGATTGACAACCCCATACCTGCCATGCATCCACAGATAACTTTTGATGATGTATTTAAGAATTCTCTTCTTTTCACTTTTTCATTCCTATTTTGAGTTGTTTAAAATTTTAATCTTTTAAAATATTTTAAGAAAAATGACCAATATAATTCAAATAAATTTTACTTAAAAGATGACAACCTTGAAATTCTCTCCATCAAAACAAACTGATGAAAAAGAGAAATTTCTATTTGATTGAAAACAAGTAAGGTTTTAAAATATGAGCGTTATGAGCGTAACATAATACATAAAAAGGTAAAAAATGAGAAAGCTAACATTAATCTTCATAGTAATTTCAATCTACATTCAAACTCTTGAAGCTGGCTGTGGTGGGTGCAGTCCAAGGAAGTTACAAAATACAAAAGTAAATGGACTGTTAGAGACAATACCCAAGGATAATTATTTGAGAGGGAATGTTTTAATCTCTTGCGGAATGTGCAATTTTATGTCTCAAGATAATGACTGTAGTCTGGCAATAAAAGTTGGTAAAAATGTCATCTCTGTTGTCGATATAGGTATTGATGAACATGGTGATTCACATGCAAATGACGGATACTGCAACGTAATAAAAAAAGTATATATTGAAGGTGTTATCAATTATAACAAAATCAATGTTGAAAAAATGGAATTTTCTAAAATTTGAATAATTAACAGGATTTGTTTTCTCCAAAGTAAAGGCTCGCAATTAATGACTTTAGGTTTTGCGGGCCTTTTCAATTTTTAGATTAAAAAATGTATATGTTGGAAAAGAAAGAGATTAATGTTTATTGGTTTAGACGCGATTTAAGACTAGAAGATAACATCGCTCTATTTGAATCATCCAAGCTTTATAATCCCGCTGCGGTATACATATACGACTCCGATTTATTGAGATCTGATGATTTTAGTAACTTACACAATGACTTCATTGATGATTCAATTTTTGAACTTTCAAAATCCTATGCTGAGCAAGATAGTGAATTAAATGTATTTTATGCACCTGCCATTTATGTTTTTAAAACACTGAACAATGCCTATGACATAAAGTCTGTCATTTCATCACACACTACTGATAATTGGATAACACGAAAAAGAGATGAAAAACTCAAACATTTTTTTTTTGATAATGGAATCAATTGGAAATTATATCAGTCTAATGGTGTTTTAATGTACTTAAAGGACAGGAATGGATGGTCTGCTAAGTGGAATATGCAAATGGGGAAAGAAATAATCCCTAAGCCAAATATTTCTAAGTTTATTAAACTTCAATTTAAGAAAGAGATATTCTCAACCAAGAACAATAAAATAAAAAAATTTAATTATGAAAAAAATCTTTCTGGGGGTGAATCAAAAGCAATATTACGACTTAAAAAATTTTTATATGATGAAAGTTTAGATTACTCAAATAATATTTCAAGCCCTCTTACTTCAGAGAAAAGTTGTTCAAGATTAAGTGCATATTTAGCTTATGGAAATATTTCAATTAGACAGATTGTTCATGCAACAAGAGCTAGACAAGAAGAATTAAGAGCGCTCAAAGTAAGAAATGGTTGGTTAAAATCTCTATCAGCATTTTCATCAAGGCTAAGGTGGCATTGTCATTTCATTCAAAAACTTGAGATGCAACCCAATCTAGAGTTTACGAATATGGTCCGTGCTTATGATGCACTCGGGAGAGAATTAAACATTGATTATTTTGAAAAATGGAAAAATGGATATACTGGTTATCCAATGATAGATGCTTGTATGCGTTTTCTAAAAACCAAGGGCTGGATAAATTTTAGAATGAGGGCAATGTTAGTATCTTTTGCATCATACAATCTCTGGCTAGATTGGAAACAGACCTCAAAATATCTAAGCAAGTTTTTTACGGATTATGAACCTGGCATTCATTACAATCAGTTTCAGATGCAATCTGGTGTTACAGGAATAAATGCTGTCCGTATTTATAATCCCGTTAAACAGCAATTCGATCAAGACCCTGATGGCTATTTTATAAGAAAATGGTGTCCTGAGTTAGTGTCTGTACCTAAGGACTATTTAGCCCATCCTCATTTAATGAGCCAAGCGCTTCAAAAAAGGATAGGCTGTAAAATAGGCTACTCATATCCAAATCCAGTCGTTGATTTAAAAAAGTCCACCCTTGCTGCAAAAAAAATAATCTATGATATCAGAAATAGTCCGGTTGCAAGGAGACAGGCTCGTGATGTATTTCTTATGCACGGGAGTAGAAAAAGAAGTTTAAGAAATCACAAAAATAAAATTAAACTTCGGTTTCAATGATATTCAGTTAAAATCATATCCAATTACTAAAATAATCTCAATTTTGTTTAAATTATCAGCAAGGTTTCAATATAAAGGAGATACCCCATGATAGTTACAACCACAGATGACTTACCAGATAAGAAAGTAATTCAAATCTTAGGTATGGCGAGAGGAAGAACCGCTAGAGAAAGAAATATTGGCAGGGGCAAATTGCGGTATCAAAAATGTGTTTGGTGGAAAGATTAAAGAATATACAAAATTACAAACCCATGGCTCAGAATCTTTTGAAGATAGAAAAAACTGATTAACAAACTTGATGTTAGATCAGTCAAAACTGAAACAATGCTTAAGTCAAATTAACCGAAGTGGATACAAGGCCTACAAACAGATTGAAGGTCATTATTCATTCCCTGACTTTGAGCTTTTCGTAGATCACGTACAAGGTGACCCGTTTGCCGAACCGTCTAAAATACGTTTACGTGTACAAAATGAAATCGCTAACATTTCAACAGACCTATGGTCAAATTCTGTTCGGAAATTTGCTCTTGAAGATTTTATTGCCCGCACAATTCGTGATACGATCAAAAACAATGCTTTCCAATCAAGGGGTACCGGGAAAAGTGGTATTATTTATATAGATGCTGGTGGACAAGAGGTCCTAGAGAGAACAGCAGTAGAGATAACTAAGAACTGGGTAGAAGCTCGAATTCAAGTTGGGCTTCCCGCCATTGGTAGGACAATCCTCAGTAACGAAGCAATGGACATTTTTTTCCAAAGTATCCCCAATATGGTTCAATTATCATTGAAATGGGAGAACATGGACCAAGTCGCATGTATTCAATTTGTTGAATGCATAGAAAATCAGGAAGCAATACGCTGTCAGTTAAATGAAAAAAAAATCTCAGCTTTTGTAGCAAACGGTGCCATTTTACCAAGATTATCTGGAATTAGCGATAAACCTTTATTAGGCGATGGTGTTATTCATTTTTTGTCACCAAAAGAGCTGGAGATTACTTTTGAATTATTAAACCCTTTAGCCAACGGAAAAAACATTATATCGGGGATGGGAATTCCCCATGGTGTTTCTTTGATCGTTGGCGGTGGTTATCACGGAAAATCTACTTTATTAAAATCACTGGAACGCTGTGTCTATCCACACATACCCGGTGACGGAAGAGAATATGTGATATCAAATCCTAATGGTGTGAAAATTCGTGCTGAAGATGGTAGACGCATAGAAAAGGTAAACATAAGCTCATTTATTACAAATTTACCTCAAGATGTAAGTACAATATCATTCTGCAGTGAAGATGCTAGCGGAAGCACGAGTCAGGCAGCAAATATAATTGAAGCGATTGAAGTGGGATGTGATCTTATACTTTTGGATGAAGATACCTCTGCTGCAAATTTCATGGTACGAGATGCGCGAATGCAAAAACTTGTTCATAAAGATCACGAACCCATCAAACCATTTGTTGATCGCGTCCGGGAATTATATGAAAAGAAAGGTGTATCAACGATTTTGGTAATGGGAGGGTCTGGTGATTACTTTGACATGGCAGATACGGTCATTAAAATGCAAGACTATTATCCTCATGATGTTACAAAAGAAGCTCAAAAAATTTCCCAAGTGCTTCCAACTCAACGGCAAATTGAAAATCTAGTTCCACTCACTAATAATATTCCAAGGATTCCAAATCCATCAAGTTTCAATGCTTCTAAAGGAAGAAAACGAGTAAAAATAGGCCTAAAAGGAAGAGATAAGGTATTATTTGGAGCTCAAGACATTGACCTCCGTTACATAGACCAGATAGTTGAAAAAAGTCAGATAAATTCAATTGCTCATGCAATTTATTTTGCATCAAAATTATTAGTCAGAAATAATTTAACTCTAAAAGGAATTGTAGATATGATTGAAAGTAATTTTGATAAAAATAATTTAGATTTTCTTGACCCATTTCATAAACGAGAAAAACACCCTGGAAATTTTTCCCGTCCCCGTAAATTTGAAATAGCTGCTGTAATAAACCGCATGCAATCACTTGCTATCGATAATGAATCTCCCAAATGCTAAAGCTTTTTTTTGTATTATCTTTAATTAGTTTCTTGCTGGCTCAAAAAGAAGACTGGGATAGTGATTTTATTAAGACAGAACTACTGTCTTATAGGGTAGATTTGTTTTCAGATGGTTACATGATTCCTTGGGGTATGGCTTTCTTACCAAATGGTGATTTGCTTGTGAGCGATATATCTGGAAAACTTTATAGAGTTGATAATGACGGTAAAAATAAAAAACGGATATCAGGGATACCAAAGGTTTTTTACAAAGGCCAAGGTGGCTTGCTTGATATTGAGATTCATCCAGATTTTAGCAATAATAATTTCGTCTACATATCATTTAGTGACCTAAAAAAGAGATCCTCATTTACATCTATTGCAAGAGCTGAACTCAGGAATGATAAGTTAGTGAATTTGGAGACAATATATGAAGCTCCAAAAAAGCATTATTCAAGTAGTCCATATCATTTTGGAAGTAGAATAGTGTTTGATGAAGAATATGTTTTTTTCTCAATAGGAGATAGAGGTGTGATGGATGAAGCGCAAGATCTATTAAAACCAAATGGAAAAATTCATCGTATCCTTGATAATGGTGATATTCCAATGGATAATCCATATGTTGATCGCAATGATGCTCTTGGATCTATCTGGTGTTATGGCAATAGAAATCCACAAGGGCTGGCATTGGATGAGAAAGGAAATCTTTGGGAATTAGAGCACGGCCCAAAGGGAGGAGATGAATTAAACATCATAAAAAAAGGTAAGAACTATGGCTGGCCTTTGATTACGTACGGAATAAACTATAACGGTAAAATAATATCTGAGAAAACTCACATGCCGGGGATGGAACAACCAGTCTGGCATTGGACACCAAGCATTGCAGTATGTGGAATGAAATTTTATTTCGGTGAGCCATTTGGAGAATGGGATGGAAATATTTTGGTCACATCGTTAAAGTTTGAATATTTAGAAAGAGTTGTTATTAAAAATGGAAAAAGATTGGAAAGTGAGATTATCTTCGAAGCAGGTAGTAGAGTAAGAGATGTTGAAGTAGGTCCGAATGGTAATATATTTGTTGCATTAGAAAATCCTGGAAGAATCGTTAAAATGTCTAGGGCTGTTCATTAATGGAACAATAATTTTTCTATGGTTTAATAGACGTAAATTCTAGAATATCCTAAATTAAAAATTTTAAAAAAGGTACTAAAATAATGAATAATCGTATCACCGGTATATTTCTTCTGTTATTTTTCGTTGTAGTTACGATTACAGTTTTCATTTTTAACGGAGTTGACATAGGTGGTTTTGAAAACTTTATTAGTTTGCCTGCGAACGGTCTAGTTTTAAGTATGGGCGGAGGAATTATCCTTATGAGAAGCCATACATATAAAAATCAATTATTAGGTTTGGCATTAAAAAGAGATTTGATTCTTGCAGGCTGGGTAGGATTTATGATAGGACTTGTTCTGATGTTTGATGGGATGGTTAGTGAACAAGGGCAAAGCCTAAGACATATTGGACCAGGCTTATCAGCAGCAGCAATTCCTATCCTTTATGGTTATTTATCAGGGACAATCGTAGAAGTATTTTTTACCAAAAATATGAAAGTAGTTGCCCTAGAAACATCAGAAGAAGAGGAATAAGGATTGAAAATAAAACTTACTAAAGGTCTTACTATTTATTTTTCTATAAACAGAATCATAGGACTTTTTATAGTAATGCTTGCTCAGATTGGCAATATCTACTATGCTCTTTTTATTGATGGGGCATCTGGTGGGTTCGGTAGCTTTGTTAGTTGGTCAGCAACCTTTTCTGTGTTATTAATTGGCTTGAGTATTACTTATATGAAAAAACATGTTATCCAAGAAAATGAAATGGGGTTGATGTTGAGAAAAGATCAAACTCTGGCAGGGTGGATAGTATTTATGATAAATATTATGTTTATTGGATTTGGAATGGATAGTCAAGAGGGCAGGGACTTAGTTAATATTGGTCCTGAGTTATCGAACGCAATCCTCCCAATAATCTATGGATATATGCATGGGATTATAATGGAAAGTTATTTTACAAAAGATCAAAAATAATAATCATGTAAATTTTATAAACAGTTGAACTACTTCTTGCTTAGTGATTTCAACATTATTTCAAAACTATATTATCTTTAATATTGAATGGCGATTTCAAGATAAATACATAGATTATAAACAGATAAAATGGATTCCAATAGGATACATTCATTAGATGGTATGCGTGCACTTCTAATGCTATTAGGAGTATATTTTCATTTATCTTTAGCTTACGTCACATTTGGTAGTGACTATGCAAAGGATGTCAATTCTACTAGTGTATTTTTTGATTTCTTTTTTGGATTTTTACATTATTTTAGAATGCCTGGATTTTTTCTTATAGCGGGATTCTTTGGATCCCTTCTTTACCATCGGAAAGGCGCAGAAAAAATGATTGCTAATCGATTCAAGAGGATTCTATTACCACTTATTGCTCTAATATGGCCAATTGCATTAATGAATGGGTACTCAAAACAATTTTCATATGCAAGAAATGAGGGCCATGACATAATAAAATCATTATCTGAAGGATTGAGTGTGTTTAATGTGAAATCGCCTTCGGATCTGTTCCCTTGGTCTACTGAACATCTTTGGTTTTTAAATTATTTATTTTTTATGTCTCTTTTAGCATACATCATAAAGTTGATTCAGAGGAAATATATTGAATTTCACTCCATCGATACAGGAGGCATGCTATCGAATAAAGTTAGAAAAATGATTTTAACCTTCTATTTAAAACCTTTATCTGGCACGTTATTATTATGTTTTTTTTATGGATTACTTATGATGATTCTCATAAAAGGAATGGCACAAGGTGATGCACAATGGTGGAGTTGGATCTGGTTTTTTAAATGGGGTGCTATCAAATCATTTTTCGCATTTGGATTTTTTTATTTCATTGGATGGTACATGTATCATCATAAAAGCATGATTAGTACTTTAAGCATCAAAAAGCAGTTAGGCGTATTTGTGATTATCAATGCATTATTATATGGAGTCCTTTATGGTTTATTTAAAATTTACCCTTACAGTCCATATCCTCAGATAATGCATAGTTGGGGTCAAACATCGAGCGTAACATTTAATATTGATATGTCTGAATTTGATTTTGATAAATTGAATGAAGAAAATGAGTTCAGAGGTGTTTTCGTCCAGGGGAATTTTAATGGATGGTGTGGAGAATGCGATAACCAGATGACTGACAATGATGGTAATGGTATTTACACGAAAGAGATTCAAATGAAAAATGGAGATTATAAATTTATTTTTACGATCAATGGATGGGATGGTGTTAAAAGAGATAAGGAGAAAGATTATGAAGAATGGATATCTCCTGGGAAAGAAGGGCTGGATTGTGATGTCTCACCTGAGTATAATGAATACGTTATTCAAGTATTTGAAGAAGATATGATTCTTGACCCCATATGTTGGAAGCAATGCACCAATTGTAATGGTGACATTATTAATCTCACATCCAATGGTAAAAAAGATTCCCTGAAGGAAAATCCAATAAACCTGTTACATATATTTTTGTGGAATTTTGGTGTTCCAAATTACATTATGTTGATATTAGCCATATGCATCAGGATTTTTAATCACGAGTCAAAGGCAATGAGATACATAAGTGATTCATCTTATTGGGTATACATCATACATCTACCACTTACTCATTTTATTCCAGGCTTCTTTCACGGGGTTAATATTAATGTTTTCCTAAAATTTGCCATTTCATCCATGTTGATTACCATAATTTGTTTTCTTAGTTATCATTTTTTTGTAAGAAGTACGTTTATTGGGAAATTTTTAAATGGGAAAAAATACGTGTGAATTCTCATTTATGCTTTTCTTGTTTATTAGCATGTTTTATCTAAGTAGTTTTTGCAATTATGAAAAATATCACAATATTTATCGCTTTAATATCAATAAGAGATTTAATGGCTTAATATTCTGAACTTGATTTTTTTTAAAATAGATTACTTACCTATGACTAAATCAACCATATGTGTTGTGGTTTCTTGTTTGGTAGTTGGTAAGTAGATTTAAGCATGAACAGATATTTAACATTATTATTTTTATCAATTATTTTTTTGATTAGCGTGTCTAAAGCAAATCTTAATTATTACAAGGGACAGTGGGAGAATGGCAGATACCACGGTAAAGGTATATTGATAGATGAATCTGGAAGTGAATACGTAGGAGAATTCGTAAAAGGAAGGATGCATGGATATGGTATTAAAAAATACCATAACGGTGCAATCTTTGAAGGTGAATTCAAAAATGGAAAACGATTTAACGGTACTTATTTTTTTACTAATGGTGGTAAATACATAGGTGAATGGAAAGATGGTAAAAGGCATGGAGAAGGTATTTACATAAATAAATATGGGATCGAGGAACAACAAAGCTGGAATGAAGGGTCTCCATATAATGAAGAATTAGAATGGAATTTAAATGATACAATTGGAGCGAGTATAATTCCCCTAACTGATGATCAGGGAAATGAAAAATCCCAGAATAATGATGGAAAAATCGATACCACTCAGGCTATTGATTCAGATAATGTTAAACTAAAAATAGATGATCCAATGAGCTGCCAGAAGATCATTCAAGAATTTTCCGATCCCGTTATTGTTTCTAAAGGTTCATCCCTTGATAATTCATTTGAACTCGAAGTGAAGGATGATGGTTCAGTGTCATTGAAAAATATGGAGACCGGGATTGATACCATTATTTCACCAAAAGTGAAAGATGACTGCGGAAGTTGGGGATGTGATACACCTGCACAAAGAGTGGATTTTACTTCTGATGGTAAGCACGCTATTACCACATCATCATTCTTAGGAGGACCTACGCTAATATGGGAAGTGGAAAGCTGGAAAAACATATCAGAAAAAGTTAATTATGAATATGGTGGCATAGGTGGGGGATATTTTAGACTTAGTCCAAATGGAAAACATATTGCCATCATGGAAAATCACGGAAAATTTGGAATAAATCTTGTTCTCATGGATTTAACAACTTATGAGTCAATTGTCATAGGTGGTGCATTATATGATAAAAATGTTGAAATTGTGGAAGGCTTACCCTATAACGAAGATATTTATTGGTTAAGTAATATCATGACAAAAGAGGAATATAACTTTAGTTTTTCAAATGATGGTAGCAAGCTACTAATTAGAGTAAGCGATTCAGATTATATCATTTATGATATTCAGGGTAATTCTTTTTTTGATTGTGGATTATGATTAAAATAAAAAGTCTTTGATTTTTACTTATTTAAGGTGATTTAAGTAAACCCTAAAACTTTTTCATCTCGGAGAAGATCTCTTTTTTATGAATGATGGGTTCGATTGCTCAATTACATATTTTACTTTATTTAGATTAAAACAATTCTTAATTTTTTTTTTAAAGAAAAGATGGAGTATTAAATGTTAAAAACAAAGCAAGTAATTTTGTTTTCTTCTTTCATAATGCTATTTTTTAGTGCTTGTGAGGTTACACCTCCTCAAGCGGGATATTCATTTAAAATTGAAGCTACTGAATTAACCGTTCAGCCAAATCTATCCCCACAGAGTACACAAAATACACCTTTTTGGGAGTGGGGAAACACGGTTTTTGAAAATCAAGATGGTTATTATGGAACAGATAGTACAGAGGCTGGTGAGTATACATTTACCATTACTGCAAAATACATGCGCTCTTATAGTGACTCTGTTGCAGTAGATACCACTTTAACAAAAACCCTTAACATGGGAGAGGGGAAAAGCTATATCATACTTGGTTCAGCATCCTATGGAGACTATGACTGGTCGGTATCAGAATACTAAAGACTAGGTTTAACAAAAAACCCCATATCAGTGGGGTTTTTTGTTTGAGATCTAACATGTAGATTTTCAAATGAAAAATAATATAAATAAAATTCTATGCATCTTCGATAATCCCGTATTAGAAGAAAATTTTCAGAAAGAGGAATGGCATAAGTTAATGCCTTATAAATCCGTAGTTATTGTTTTAGGGACTATTGTTCCATTTGTTGGCGTAATAACAGCTCTGTATTATAAGGTATATACCAATTTTTTAATGGATTTGGTCTTCACTATTGTCGGAATTTCTGCTTTCTTTTTTAACGATATAGATAAAATCAGGAAAATTGCTCCAGTGGTTGTGATTTTGGCATTTGCAGTAATCTTACCTCTTAATTCAATCTATAATTTTGATATTGACATGCATAGGGCAGTGACTCTTCCCATTATGCCCATATTGGTATCATTGATTATCTTGAGACTAATGCCACTAACTTTTGCCATAGCACTACTAACTTCTTTCATTGCATTTTTTACATTTTTATATCTACAAGATCATAAACAAATTTTTAGTGGCGAATATTTGGCGTTCTTCATTCCATTTTTCATTTTAGTATTTGATAAAAGAAGAAGTGAAATAAATAAGCGAGTTGAATTTTCTCAAAAAGAAACCATTCAGAACACAAAAAAGCTTATGCATGAGACATTGAATCGATACTTTGGTGAAACGTTAAGTAATAAAATTTTATCTGAGGAGGGTAATCTAAAGGGTGAGATAAAATGGGTTTCCATATCATTCACTGACATAGCATCATATTCAACCATTATTGAGAATATGTCTCCAGAGGTTGCTGTAAAATTGTTAAACGAGTATTTTACGAAAATGCACGATGTCATTGAAAAGCATGGCGGCCAAATTCTAAATTATATTGGAGATGCGATCATGGTGGTCTTTGGTGCTCCAAATCAATTGGATGACCACGAGGTCAAGGCTTTAGAATGTGCCATTGAAATGAGAGAATCCTTAGAACAATTAAACAAAGATTGGGATGATAGAGAAGCATCAAGATACTGGAAAAATCACGGCATTGAAAAAATTTCTGTAAGAACAGGAATCCATACAGGGAGTGTCATAGCCGGAAATATTGGAAGTGAGAGAATGCTCCAGTATAGCACCATCGGCGATGTGGTTAATGTTGCTGCTAGGCTTGAGCAAGCAAACAAGGAATTTGAAACTGATATTTGTGTTAGTGAGGAAATTTACATTAACCTAACCAAAAGTCTTCATGAAAAAGCAACTTTTGTAGGGGAAGTAAAGCTGAAAGGTAGAAATGCGCCATCTAAGGTATATGGAATTTAGTTTGGTTTATTTTTTTTAAAAATAATGTAATCAATAAAAAACCCTGCTTTTGCAGGGTTTTTTATAAAATCTTACTGATATAATTTTTAAAAATTCCCCATTCTAAGAATTAATTCAACTGATAGTAGTCCACCACTTAGATCGAGTTCAGGAAATTCAGTCCCACCATCATAAACATAGCTACCTGTATAATCAATAGTAACAGAGGCTTTGTCTTCTTTATCATCTATTGTTTCAGTAAATCGAATTTTCCAAGGATCGGTTGGATCGCTGGAGTGGCTTAACATTTGATATTTTACTTGAAGACCAAGCTTTCCATCTTCTTTTCCTAACTGTAGGTTAAATTCAGGAGCTAATACTGCGCCATCCTTTTGAAGCGTTGCTCTTGCTAGTCCATCATTATCAAAATATATGTCAGTTCCATCGAACGTCATAAAAATGTCACCTAGTGATTCTCTTTCTACATCAAAAGAGATGTTATAACCTAAGAAACCAAATCCAGCACCGGCTCCTAGTTTCACGAAATCATGAACTCTGTATCCAATTCCTGCACCAATTAAGCCACTAAAAATTCCAGCACCACCACCTAAAGGTGCGTAACCAATGGAAAAACTAAGTGGAACATCCATTTTTCCTAGATCCATTCCTAGCCTATGTGCAAGATCTCCACTCATTGTGAGTAATAATGGAGAATAGGATTCAGACCCTTCAATGTCTGCGCTAAAGAAGTATGTGCTATTTGAACCAGATTCATCGTTTACTGCAAAATTTCCAATAAAAGCAGGGATTACAGTATTTACTGATCCCCCACCAAATGAAATAGTCACGCCAGTCATGTCAGCATTCTCTTGTGAATATGCAACGGAGGCTATCATTAAATACATTATTAACTTATTTTTCATATAATCACCTTTTATAATATTAATTACAATAAATTTAATATGAAATCAAGTAGGTATAAACCAAAGGTTGGAATTTATACAAAAAGGTTTTTCATTCATCTAAATACATAGTTGCATAAATTATGGGTGTGGAAAAAAAAACATACACTGGGCCAAGTCACATACAACAAGTTCTTTTTAACCTTGCGGCTTTTGTAATCGTCATAGCTGGAATGCGTGCCTCCAGCGATATTCTCATACCATTCCTTCTAGCAATCTTCATCTCTGTTATTGCACATCCTCTTGTAGTGAAACTTCGTGTTTACGGGATACCTACTGTTGGAGCTATCTTGACGGTTATTTTTGCTATAATTGCAATGGGAATTGGTATTACCTCTTTGTTAGGTACATCGCTAAATGATTTCTCCGATAATTTACCGCAATACAATGCAATGATCAACAGATCTGCTACGAACTTTTTTCAATTCTTTGAAGAACTAGGACTACAAATATCAGGCTCTGCAATTATCGAGCGTTTTGATCCTGGTGCGGCGATGTCACTTACATCCTCAATCTTATCTGCGCTGGGTGGTGTATTAAGCAATGGTCTTCTTATCCTTTTAATGGTCATTTTCATGTTGTTGGAGGCATCAATATTTAAATATAAGGTAAGGAATGTTTTTGGTACGAAAAATGATGGAGCAAGTCAGGTTGATTCTTTTTCTAATACTGTAAATCGGTATATGCTCATAAAGACATGTTCTAGTCTGGCTACGGGAATCATAGCATCTATCTGGCTTATGGTACTCGGTGTTGATTACCCTCTTCTATGGGGTTTTTTAACTTTTTTATTCAATTATGTACCAACGATTGGATCGATTATTGCTGCAGTCCCTCCTTCATTATTGGCGCTAATACAATTTGGAGTGATTAGTTCCCTTGCATCTGCTGGGGGTTATTTTGTAATTAACATTATGATAGGGAGTATCATAGAGCCTAGGATTCTTGGGAAGGGATTAGGGCTCTCTACTTTAGTTGTATTTTTATCTTTAATTTTCTGGGGGTGGGTATTGGGTCCTGTTGGAATGGTGCTCTCTGTGCCTCTTACCATGACCATAAAAATTGCTTTATCAAATTCTGAAAGCGGCAAATGGATCAGTAAACTGATGGATGGTCAGACCTTTCAAAAATAGTTTTACCATTCAACCTTTATTTATGATTAATTAGGGAAAAATTCATGAAAAAAAATCTGATAATTTTCATAATTCTACTTTTTTCCTGTAATCAATATTCATACAAAAAACTTGATCTTGATGAATACACTATTGATATGTTGCATGAGGGCTATGTATCAGGAACATTTTCAATTACTGATGTTGTAAATCATTATATATCAATGATAAAGAAAATAGATAGGTCAGGGCCCACGCTTAACTCTATCATAACCATTAATCCTGATGCATTGACTATTGCTAAAGATCTAGATGATGAACTTCAAAAAAAACAAAAATTAAATCCAATGTATGGAATCCCTGTGATTTTAAAAGATAATATCAACACAAATGATCGCATGCCCACTACTGCCGGTTCAAGAGTTCTCAAAAATTCCTTCCCTATCAAAGATAGCTGGATTGCAAAGAAATTAAGAGAGTCTGGTGCTATAATTATTGGAAAAGCAAATTTGAGTGAGTGGGCAAATTATAGAGCATCTTATTCATCAAGCGGATGGAGTGGAGTATTAGGACAAACGAAAAATCCATATATTCTTGATAGAAATCCCTGTGGTTCAAGTTCTGGATCTGCTGTTGCGGTATCTGCAAATTTATGTGCTGTTGCTATTGGTACAGAGACATGGGGATCAATAATGTGTCCGTCAAATGCAAATGGTATTGTTGGAATTAAGCCAACGGTAGGGCTATGGAGTAGGTCTGGAGTGATACCCATAAGTTATACCCAAGACACAGCTGGACCGATGGCACGTACATTATTGGATGCTGTAAAACTCTTAGGTATTATCGTTGGTGTTGATAGAAGTGATCCAAAAACAATAAATAGTGATGGGAATTTTCATGCCGATTATATGAAATTTCTAAAAATTGATGGATTAAAAGGAAAAAAAATCGGCTATCTCAAAACTGAAGAAGGAAAAAATTTCAAGGTAGATAGTTTAGTACATAAGGCTATTCGATTCATGAAAAATCAGGGAGCACATATTATTGAACTAGATGCAATTGTTAGTGGGACACCCTATGAGAATGCTCAAGAGGTCATGGCATATGAATTTAAGGATGGTTTAAATAATTATTTGGAACAGCTAGGCAAAAATAGACCTGTTTCTGATTTAAAAGATGTGATTGTGGTGACAAAAGATGATAGTATTGAGATGCAATACTTCAATCTAATTAGATTAGAGAATGCTGAGTCAAAAGGTGGACTTGATGATAAAAGATATAAAGAAGCCCTATCAAAAATGCAAAAAGCCTATAGGAATGATGGCATTGATTTGATAATGGATAGATATGAGCTAGATGCCATTGTATCACCAACAGGTAGTCCAGCCTGGAAGACGGATTTGGTAAATGGTGATAATTTCCAATTATCAACTTCTGTTTATGCGGCTTTATCAGGATATCCAAATATTAGCATACCAATGGGTTTTATTGGGGAATTACCTGTTGGCCTATCATTTTATGGCAGAGAATGGAGTGAGCCACAATTAATTGAGATTGCATATTCTTATGAGCAGGGTACTAATCATAGAAAAAAACCAAAATTTCTTAAAACTGATTAGTTGTTTTATCCTAAATCTGCAAAATTATTTTTAAAAAAAACGAGGTTCTAAAATATTCACATCTAAATTAGACTCGATCATAAATAAAATTGTATTTTCTAAAAAATAATAATTCATATGATTAAACATTTATTTCTAATTCTAATCATTTTACTAATCAATTCAGGATGCAAGCGTCAAATGAGCAATGCTCATAATGAAAAAAATGGATTAGTTATCTTAGGATGGGTAACAGACCCCAATGAGCCAAATCTATTTCATATAACAATGATTAATGTAGACTTGGATGAAGAGTATAATTTGAAAAATTTAAAAAAAAGTGAACATTTTAAATATTATATGAATAGAATAATGAACGAGTATGGTTATGGAGATTATATTATTCAGAACCAATATTCTGGAGAATTAGATAATACCAAAGTATGTGAAATAAAGTTCATAAAATAAATGAACATTCAATTACTTTCATTATGAGGTTTGCAAAATTTTTTAAGGAAGGACTGCCTAGAAAACTCCTTTTTTGTTTACTTTTTACCCTTACCGTATCATATGGAAGAATAACTTTTCCAGAAAATGGATCCGTATTGAATTATACTCATATAATGTTTAAATGGGAACAAGAGCCCAATGCGGTCAAATATAATCTTAAAGCCATTGATGATTTCCAAAATATTGTTTTAGATGTTGAGACCGAACAAACTCTATATATCAGTAAAACTGATTTTAACTGGGGTGGAAATTATAGAGCCATTGTCTCACCCATGTTTCCTGGGGGAGTAAGTGGCGTGTGGAGCGATACTCTCTTTTTTAACATAGCAAACGAATTTCTTTCTGCAGATCTTGAAGTTGAATTATTTGATCAAGAATCTTTACAAGAGGGACTTATATTAATTAGTCAGGTCTCTCCTGATTTTCGAATGGTTATCATAGATGAGAATGGAGAACAGATATGGCATTCTGAATTTGCTTACATTAATCACTGGAATGAATTTGGGCAACTTTTTGGAATGAAAAATGGTAGAGGTGTTGAAGTTAATTTTTATGATGAGGTACTTTGGATGACACCGCTTGGGACTGAAATAGATGCACATGAAATGAAACAAATTTCAAATGGAAACTATATGGGTATTGTACCTGAGTACCAGCTAGGACCAATTCCATTAGGCCCCTGGACTGAGGCATATCAAGACCTTGGATATGCTGCGGACGGTGAGACAGAAGAGTTTCAATGGAGAGGTACAAAGATTGTTGAATGGGATAGGTATGGTAGTGAGGAGGTGTGGAGTTGGAACCCATTTGAATATTTTGACATGAATGATTATGACTCACTAGAAGGAAGGTGGTGGAGTCCAATTAATGGTAGCCATTACGGATTGATGTTTGATTGGAATCATGCGAATGCTTTTCATTTTGATGAATTGGAAAGCATCTTGTATGTATCAAACCGTAATCTATCGAGAATAACAAAAATTGATTATGAATCCTTGGATATTGTTTGGGATATGGGACCGCCTGAAGAATTCGGTTATGGTGATGATAATATTTGTACTAATCTTTTGTTTAGTTGTCAGCATCATATTCAATTATTAGAAAATGGAGATTTATTATTTTTTGATAATGGAAAACTCAGTGAAATTTTTCTAAATGACCCTTTCCCAACTACAAGAATTAGAAGGGTTAGAGTGCTGGAAGATTCATATTGTGAAACCATATGGCAGTATGACCTTCCACAAGAATTATATGGTCATAGCTGGGGCAGTGTCCAATTATTAGATAATGGTAATTATTTCCTTTACACACATGGGAGCGGATATCAAGATGGAACCATTTGTACATTGATGGAACTCTCCCCAGAACAGCAGATTGTATGGAAAGCATCGCACACCATACCTTTTGCAGTTTGGTATAGAAGCTATAAGATTCCCTCCATTCATCCTTCAGCATATAGTCTGAAAATGGATAGATATAGAACGGTACAAAATGATACAAATAATGTTACAGGAATAATCTTTGATGAAATAAATCAGTCATTGAATTTTTTTATTAATAACCATAGTGAGTATGGGCAATTATTTTCTTATGAAATTTTAGATAGCAATGGATGGTTCGCGCCAACGTTAGACACAGTTTTTATTGAAAAAGGAGAATCTTTTCCTATTAGTTTATTACCAAATTCTCATAATGATTCCACAACAACAATTGAAATAGGTATTTCTCCAATATATCATCAATGGTCCTCAATTGACTTAAGCTATGATGTTTTCTATCTTTCTGGGATCTTAGATGTTTTTGATGGGGAAAACATACAAGAAAAATTTAAACCATATCAAAATTATCCAAATCCATTTAATTCAAAAACAACAATAAAATATGATTTGATGGAAGATGCAAATATAAAGATTATTATTTATGATCTTCTTGGAAATACAATAAGGAAGCTAGTGGATGAAAAACAATTTATTGGTTCAAGAAAAGTGATTTGGGACGGGAAGACGGATCTTGGTCAAAAGGTAGCATCGGGTATTTATCTTGGAAGAATAAGCATCGGGAATTCAACAAATCATACCACTAAGCTAGTGCTAATTGAATAGAGCAAAAGTTTTCGAAAACCAAACTTGAAAAAGATCAAAATTAGGAAAAAATAGAATGGTATTTAGATTGGATGAATGAAAATGATCTATTCGAAGCATTCCTCAATGATTTGCTTATCACAAAATTATAAATCCAATTTGTTAATGATAATGCTAATAAGACAGGAAGTATTATGTTAATTAAAATGGAAAAAACTGCAAAGATAATTAAAAGTGAGAATGGAAAAAGAAGTGCCATTGATACCAATGGATGTTTGACCATGAGTTCTTTTATTTGATTCATTATATCTCCTAGTTTGATTTATAATATGCAATTTTCATACCTGATGCTTTATATTGCCATTTTGGCAAATTAAGATCGTGGGATGAAAAAAATAAGATAGTTTTAGGTAGAGGGGATGGCTGAGAATACTCACAGAGGTAAGATAAATCCCCTCTACCCATAACCATAGTCTTCTATACTGCAAGACCAAGCATCATATAATAAACGATGCAAATGAATAAACTACTCGTGATGCAAATCACACTATGAATACGTAATTATTTTCATGAATGTCAAAACTTTGAGTTGACCATAAAAGATAGAGTGTATAGAATCGATGAGATTTAAAAAACAAGATAAACAAGATAAAATAATTCTTAAAAAAAAATTACTAATGCAAATTCCCAAGCTTAAAAAAAACAACAATTGATATTTTTAGCTTGATACCAAAAAAGGAAAAAAAATGAAGAAAACACTCTTTTTATTAATTATCATTCCATTATTTGTCATCAGTAGTTGTGGGCAGAAAAAAGAAAAGTCATCATCCTTGTCAAAAGAGGATGTACCATCAATAGCACAGGGGCAATATGATGTAAATCTAACCGAGTCTAAGTTAGAATGGATAGGAAAACAGTTGTCAGCAAAGGAACACAGAGGGACATTAAACATAAAAAAAGGTCAAATAAGTATTGATGATAGTGGGGTCATAAATGGTGGTATTGAAATTGACATGCTATCAATAAATACAACTGACATAAAAGGAAGAGGGAAAGATAGACTTGATGGACATCTGAAAAGTCCAGATTTTTTTGATGTAGAAAAACATCCAGTCGCATTTCTAAAGTTCAAATCAGATTCAAAAGATTATTTGGATGGGCAATTAAAATTTGTTGGCGAATTAACCATAAAGAATATCACACATCCAATATCATTTCAATCTAAAATTAATTCTATTAATGGTAAACTGAGCGCTAATGCTAAGGTAGCATTTGATCGTTCTCTATATGATGTGAGATATGGTTCTGGAAAGTTTTTTGATAATTTAGGAGACAGGCTGATCTATGATGAGATAAATATTGATGTATTGATTATTACAATTTGATTTTTATGCTTTCTTATTTTTACTATTTTTCACTGGGAATTCTTTTTGTGTTTGCTAGTGCGATTTCTTTTGTAAATCTTGCACCTCAATTTGGTTCTAATCCTTCTTCAAAACAGAAAAAACAATATGAGAAATTTTTCAATTATGAAAGTGGTAGTTTTAAACCCTTAGAACAAACCCCTTTGATGACTGGTGAAATATCGACTTGGGATTTTTTCAAAAGCGATAGTATGAGAAAACCAAAAAATGATATCAAGCCTAATATGATAAACTATGATTCATTTAGAAAAAATAGTGGTGAAGATTATAAAATAAGTTGGCTGGGTCACTCTGCATTTTTATTAAATATTTCAGAAAATATCATATTGCTAGATCCGATGTTAGGTAGCCACGCTGCACCACTACCAGTTCCAAATCTAAAAAGATTCAATGATACTCTCCCGATAGATCCAGATTCAATTCTAAATATCGATGTTGTTTTAATTTCGCATGATCATTACGACCATCTTGATTATTCTACTATTAAGCGAATTAGGGAAAATGTAAGTAGGTTTATTGTTCCATTTGGTGTTGGTAATCATTTAAGAAAATGGAATGTGGAAGATAAAAAAATCATTGAGTTAAATTGGAATGATTCCTACAAAAAAGATGATATCGAATTCACTTGTCTACCAGCAAGACATTTTTCAGGGAGAGGTCCATTAAATAGGAATAGCACTCTTTGGAGTTCATGGGCCATAAGATCAACTTCGTTAAAGATATATTTTAGCGGAGACAGTGGTTATGGTAAGCATTTAAAAACAATTGGTGAAGAGTATGGTCCTTTTGATATTGCACTGATTGATTGCGGACAATACAATAACGCCTGGAAGCATTCACATATGTTTCCTCCAGAAGCTGTACAAGCTGCGAAGGATGTAAAAACGGATTATTTCATGCCAATACATTGGGCAGGTTTCACCCTGGCAATGCATCCGTGGGATGAGCCTGTGAAAGAGTCTATTAAACATGCAGATATTCAAGGCTTAAAATATTTTACCCCTAAGATTGGAGAAGTCATTTCTAATAACAACATCAATGGTTTTACTCAAAGATGGTGGGAAAGTTATTAAAACCAATACTATTTAGTGTAATGTGATAATTCTAACTGGAAGATCGAATAAACTAATATCAAGAAATTAAAATTAATTATAGTGATCTATTTTCATTAGTTTTACTTTTTAATATACTTTATCAAAAAAATTGGATCATACTTGGGGACTGATTTAATAAAGCAAAAAAAATTGCTGAATGAAATACATTCAACAGTTGTTAATTATTTATTTGATAGTAGTCTTAACTCAAAAAGCACTATTCAACAAATAAGTTCACAAATTGATTTAAAAGTAGGAAAGGGCAATAATCTAGATAAGATAAAAGCCCTTGTTAACGATTATTTATCCCTCTCTGTTAAGACCAATAGCCCACAATTTTATAACCAGCTTTTTTCAGGTATATCAGTCACTGGTTATATAGGGGAGTTAATAAGTTCAATTACAAACAATTCGCTATACACATTTGAGATGAGTCCTGTTGCAACACTTATTGAAAATGAATTGATGAGTAAAATGAGTCAAATCATAGGTTATAAAAACGGTGGAGGTACTTTCGTTTCAGGTGGGAGTAATGGAAATTATTTGGCAATGTTGGCGGCTAGACAAAAAATCTATCCAGAAGCCTTGTGTAATGGTATGTTTGGTTCCAATGCGATTGCAGCATTTGTGTCGGTTGACGCTCATTACTCTATGCTTAAAGCTGCAAATCAGATTGGTATCGGGACTAATAATATTATTAAAGTAGATGTTGATGAGGAAGGAAGAATGGATGTAGGGTTATTAAAGAAATCCATTGGAAAATCAATTAAAAATGGTGTTAAGCCATTTTTTGTAGGAGCAACTGCTGGAACAACGGTTAGAGGTTCTTTTGATCCAATTAAAGAGCTAGCAGACGTTTGCAAAAAATATGATATTTGGTTCCATATTGATGGTAGTTGGGGAGGAGTAGCATTATTTTCAAAAAAACATAAGAATTTATTAAATGGCAGTGAATTATCTGATTCCTTCATTTGGTGCGCGCATAAAGTAATGGCACAACCACTTGTTTGTAGCCTAGCTTTATTCAAAGATTCAAAAATTCTTTTTGAACTTAATGATGTTGAAGGGACTGAATATCTTTTCCATGATAAAGATCAATATGAACAAGATCTTGGAAGAAAATCCTTGCAATGTGGTAGAAGAGCAGATGCCTTAAAGCTTTGGCTTACATGGAAATATTTTGGAGATAGGGGATTTGAACAGATAATAGACCACGCCTTTCAGATGGCAGTCTATGCGAAAGAAAAAATTTTAAGTAAAGACTATCTTAAGCTTACTTCAGATGTCAATTTTTTAAATGTTTGTTTTCAGATTCAGCCTAGAGGTATTGAAAAGGAAGATATTGAAAAATTTACAATTGATGTTAGAAATGAGCTTATTAAAGAGAATAAGGCAATGGTTAATTATGCAAAGGTCAAAGGAGAAAATTGCATCAGATTAGTGACTGTAAACCATGATCTTACAGCAGAGTATTTGGATAAATTCTTTTTAGATTTAGAATCCATTGTAAAAAAAATTCAATACTGAGCACAGGTGAAAACAAAAAAAAGAAACTATGTATGCTTTTTATTTATTAATGGCCCTCACCATGTATACCATCTGATTGAACCTGCATTAACATTTTGCTCTAAGGAACATGGATTTGAAACTCTTCTTATCTCTGGGAATCCAATCAATACCAAAATCATTCGTAATGCTCATAAAATGCATTCAAAAGCAAAATTCAAGCTAATTGACATAGCCCTTCCTCTAAGGTATAGTCTGATGAAAAACTATAAGAATAAAGTCTATCCACCTATTTATACGAGAATCGATAAAATCCTGAGAGAATTGGAGAATTCTGTAGCAATAATTTCTACGAGCCATGATTTACCAAATTACCTAATCAAACGAAAAATTAATGGACCTATGCTCTTTTATCTTTACCATGGTACCGGAACAAGGGCATATGGATTTGAAAAAAATCTTTCGTTATTCGATCACATACTAATTCCTGGTAGTTATCATAAAAAAAGGTTGTTAAAAGAAAAAAAATGTAATGACAAAAAACTTACCATAGTTGGTCAGCCAAAATTTGATTGGATAGCCAAAAATTATAATTATACAAACCAGCTTTTTGATAATGATAACCCTACTTTTTATTATAATCCTCATTGGGAGTTAGGGCTTTCTTCATACTTCAAATGGCAAAGATTCATTCTAGATTTTTTTATGGTAAATAAACAATGGAATCTAATTTTTGCTCCGCATCCGCTAGTAAAACATATGTCAAGTAGAGAAAAATATAATATTGATTTGGATAAATACAATTCACAGAGCATAATCGTTGACCACGAAAGTGAAAAGTTAGTTGACGGGACATATAATATCCTCTCTAATGTTTATATTGGAGATGTGAGTAGTATGGTAACAGAATTTTTAAATTTAAAACGAAGGCCATGTATTTTTATTAACGCTCATGAAATTAATTGGGAAGAACAAGAGAGTTATCATATGTGGAATTATGGAGAGGTCGTAGATGATGATCGTACTTTCACATTAGCTGTAAAAAACAGTCTCAAAAAGAATAGATTCCAAGAAAAACAAAAGAAATACCTACAAGATTTTATTCATCGCGAAAAAAAAACATCGTCTACCTTGTGTACTGATCATATTATCAAAGAATTAAATTTCGTTAATGAGCTCTAAAATAAAAATTTATTTTATTGGAAGAAAGCAAGGCATTGGTCACAGAAAATGGAGGCTAAGCCATCTAGAGAATAGAAGAAAAGATGAACCGCAAGGTCTAATTGATGCAAGCAGAAAAATAGAACAAATAAGATTCATTAGCAGGGCAAATGTGATTTGGGTACGTATACGTCCAGAGTTTACAACTGATGTTGAGGTGAATAAAATTAAGGAAAGATTAAAAAAAGAAAGAGAAGAAAAAATTATCATCAATGATATTGACTCTTTTTATAATTACGATTCAAAGAATATTACATTTCAGCTTTGGAAAAAAGCGGGTTTGGAATGTCCAAATTACATTTCAATTTCACCAAGGAAGCTTGAAAAAGACCAATCTCGCATAGTTACCTTAATCCAAGAGTTCATATCAATTCACGATAAAATATTTCTTAGAACAAATAATGAGACTGCAGCAAAAGGAATCTTCGTATTAGATAGCAATTGTACACAAAAAGATATTCTTGATAAACTTCTTTTTCTTAAGAATCGTTGTCTTTCGTTTAAATCGAATAGAATGGGTACGAATATTTTATCTGTAGAATTCATCAAACCAGAAAATAAAAGTGGATTTATTGACCTTTACAGAGCACACATTCTATTTGGTAAAATAATTAGCTATTATGTTGTTACTAGCAAATTAGATGTTTTTCACAATAAGGATATGTGTATGGATGATTTGGAAAGATTTATTACCCTTAATCAGGAAATTCCAAACATCATTGAAAGGTTTAAAGAACAGATTTTGTTGGGCGCTAGATCATTAGGTTGCAATATTGGAGCAATTGAATTTTTCATTAGAAATGGGAAACCAATTTTTTTAGAATTCAATCCTATGTGGGGTGGTCAAGCAAGCAAAACAGGTTTTGGGAGTGATGAAGTTCAAGGATTGTTATCTAAACAAAAAAGTAATTTGGTTAAAAAGATACCCAATATTTATTCATTTCTTGATTATAGAAATTATTACCAAAATTTGTATGAGAAAATTTATGACAATGTTTCCAGAACCTTGACAGATTAATGCGTAGAGAATCTTATGAAATCTGTCCCAGATGCATGACAGTTGTAACAAGAAGAGATTGATCCTGCATTATTTACTTCACCATTTTTGCTAAAAGATGCCCAGAACCAATCACCGTGATCTGGATCATATCCTTCAATCTTTTTCATGACTGTAATGTTGTTAATGGAGCTAACATTATTATCTGAATACCCTTCCTTAACAAGTAAAGAGGCAAACGGTAGCTCCGAGCTTATGTTATCTTGAAATGAAGGCATCGCAACATCATTGATCCATATTTGAACAAAACTTCCGTGGGTCCCATCAATGGACGCCATAACCCCTGACCATTCAGAGACTTGGGGCCAACTTTCGTATCCGTCAATTTCTTGCCAGATACTTTCAGCTGTCTTTTCATCTTGACTTTTTTCTGCTTCATTTTCACAGCTAGCCAGAAACATTATAATCATTAATTTTATGAAAATTTTCATTTAAATAACTCTATTCCCAATAGATAGATAATATTCTAATGTACTAATGATGATTTAAAATACATAGCACTTGATATCGATAGTGGGATAAAAATAATTAATTAGTTTAGATTACTAAAATCGTATGTCACTTTTTCATTATTCTTTTCTGTAGATTGAGACTTATTTTCATTCTATAATTAATTACAAAAATATGAGTTTCACTACACACATTGGTGGATTAAGATTAATCTTTTATACGATTAAATTAGAAAAAACATAAGCTTGTATCCTTCATGAACATTCTAGATTTATATGAAAAATCAACATAATAATGCTGAACCCATCCCAAGCTCCTTTTTTGAGTTGCTTGAATATTTGAAGCCTTGGAGGCCAAAAACCATCATGGCATCAATTTATTCATTGTTAAATAAAATTTTTGACATAGCTCCTGAAGTCTTAATTGGTGTTGCGGTAGACCTTGTTGTAAAAAAAGAAAATAGTTTTGTTGCTTCACTTGGATTTGAATCAATCAATTCTCAGGTCATATTCATTGGAGCAATCACATTCGTGATATGGGCACTAGAGTCATTATTTGAATATTTGTATATGATTGAATGGAGAGGTTTAGCACAAAATGTTGAGCACCATCTGAGAATTGCTGCATATGATCATGCTCAAAGGCTGGATCTAGATTGGCATGAAAGACAGTCTACGGGGAATATTACTGCGATTTTAAATGATGATATAAATCAATTAGAAAGATTCATCAATAATGGTGTTAATCAAATCATACAGGTAACTGTCTCTACAATTATTATTGGTATTATATTTTTCTATATATCACCATTGATTGCTTCGATGGCTATTATACCTGTTCCTCTTATTTTCATCATTAGCTTGTTTTTTCAAAAACGGCTTTCGCCACGATATAAAAGTATTAGAGATAAAGTTGGTGTGCTTAGTTCATCCATAGTCAATAATCTCATGGCAATAAATGTAATTAAGAGCTTCATGACCTTTGATGTTGAAAAGCAAACTTTGATAAGAAATAGTAAAGATTATCAGGAAGAGAACATAAGGGCCATAGCGATTAGTAGTGCATTTAATCCACTCATAAGGATGGGAGTTTTGGCAGGGTTTTTAGGAACAATGTTAATTGGTAGTTATCTAGCACTTAATGGCACAATCGAAGTTGGGTCCTACAGTGTATTAGTTTTTCTTACTCAAAGATTCTTATGGCCATTTACTAGTTTATCGACTTTGATTGATGATTATGAAAGATCAATGGCATCATGTAAAAGAATTTTTGATATGATGCGCGTTCAGAAAAAGATCATTAACATTCCAAATGCAATCATCCCCAACTCAATGGTTTGTAACATAAAATTTGAAAATATTGTATTCAGTTATTCAAAAAAGACCACATTATTTAATGGACTAAACATAAATATTCCATTTGGCTCATCGATTGGGGTAATTGGGGATACTGGATCAGGGAAGACCACCATTGCCAAATTATTATTGAGGCTATATGAACCAACTAAGGGGTCGATAATTTTAGGTGACTATGATATTTGTGAATTAGATATTAATTATTTGAGAAATAAAATAGGCATAGTAAGCCAAGAACCATTCTTATTTAATTCAAGCATCAGGGATAATATTTGCTATGGGGTTGAAAAACCACTTCCCAAAGAGGTTGACAGAGTTGTAAGCCAAAGTCAGTTGGATGAATTCATAAATAATCTACCAAATGGTATAGATACTCTTGTTGGTGAGCGGGGACAAATGCTTTCTGGTGGTCAACGTCAAAGAATTTCCATTGCAAGAACCTTAATGAGGAATCCTGAAGTAATTATTTTTGATGAAGCAACTTCATCTGTTGATAATCGTACGGAACAATTAATTCAACGAGCATTATTTACCATAAGCAAGGGTAGAACATCCATTATTATAGCTCACAGACTTTCAACAATCAGAAATTGCAATAACATACTAGTTTTAAAACACGGCAAAATCATTGAGCAAGGTAATCATGATGCATTACTCCAAAATAAGAATAGTTATTACTCAAAGCTCTGGAAAATACAGACTGGAATCCATGTTGATACATAAAATCTAATTAACCAAACAAGTGACCTTTAAAATGAATACCTCATACTTTTCCAGTGTAGTTCTTCACTAGCCATATAGTGTGATTTGAAACTTTTGCCTTGTTTCTAAACTGAGTAGCAATTGTTAGCAATTCAAAAGACTCAAAGAAAGGCTTTAATTTATCAGGAAATTGGGTCTTGTGATGTATGTAAATGAAATCATCCCCAATAAATTCACTATCATCATAAATGAATGAGAATAAGGTCTCATGGTATCCTATGGATAGACAAATTGATTCAAGTTTTGGGTTCAAATAGAAATTAATAATTGAAGGAATCTGAAACTTATTGCTTACAATTCTGTAATTATTTAGTTCTGGATTTTCTTTTAATAATAATCTTGTATTTTCTATTAGACTTTGATACATGTAATGTCTGTTTGTAGGGTCTGATTTCCCTTTGGCAGGGATTATAGGATGAAAACTTTGTACCATTATTACAATAATTAATAATAATGAATATCCAATCTGTAGTTTTAACCACCGTCTCTCTTCTTTAGTTTCATAATTTCTTAAACCCAAAAGAAATAAGCCACCATAAAATACAGGCGCTGCCCAGTTTAATTCTAAACGAGTAAAGAATGAATGAATTAAGAAGTATGTTAATGGGATTATAGTTACCATTGTAAAATATTTCATATCACTAGAAATAGTATTCCATTCTCTAATATTTAGGATAGGTCTGATGACTGAAAAATAAAAGAATAGAGGACCAGCAAGTAGACCTAATCCTAACCAATGTTCAAAAAAATCATTAATGCTTCCTCCTCTAGATATATGATTTCCCTGATAACGGAAAAAAGCCATGTCATTTTCTAAGTTCCACAATATGAATGGAGCAAAGATCATGAAGGCAATAAGGAATGATGCGTAAAAATGTATGTTCTTTAAAATATGCCTTTTCTCTTTTATTAATAAAGGAGACAAGGCAATTCCAATTGCAGGAAATAATGCAGAGATCTTTGATAATAATGCCATGCCTAACATTATTCCACCCAAGTAAAGAAAATTTTGGTTCTTGAAGTAGGCAAGGTAATAAAAAAATATTGCAAGTATGCTAAAGAATGCCATTGGCGCATCTGGAGTTATTATAATTGAATTTACATGGAATAATAAGTTTGCGCTTAGACATAGGGAAAGAATGATGGCAGATTGATGGCTAAAATTATTTTTACCAAGGACATAAATGATCATACTCAATAATGTCATTAGAAATAAAGCGCTAATGCGTACTGTGAAATCATTTTCACCCATTATTGTAGATACCCAAATTAAAAAACCTACGACAGGGCCATGATCTATGTAGCCCCAAGATAAATGGCGAGCATACATTGCATAATATGCTTCATCATCAACAAGCATGGTACTTGATATGAATAAAAGTCTCACAACCAATAGAAGCAGGTTAATGAAAAAGAATATTTTAAGGAAATTTTTGATTTTCAATATAAATAATCCAAAGAAATGATTTGAAAAAATTAATAAAACCCAGTAAATAAATTTTATTTTTCTTTACTGATTAATAACCAGGGTTTTTTGTTTTTAGTATAGTTGGTAAAATTAGACTATTACATTAATGTGAAAAAATTGATAATGCATCAAAAGCTGAAGTTGAGACACTTTTATATTTTACTTATTACTTATTTATCAGGTTATTTATTAGCTACTAATTATTATGTAGCTACTTCATATGGGAATGATAGTAATAATGGTACCTCCTTGAACACACCTTTTAAAACCATTGCAAAAGCAGCTAGTGTGATGTCATCAGGGGATAAATGCCATATAAGACAAGGCAGATATCACGAGGCCATAACCATAGATGATCTAGATGGATCATCGGGTTCAGCCATTGTTTTTACCAATTACAATAATGAGAGAGTTGTAATGGATGGTACGATACCAATAACATCTTCTTGGGTTCAGGTTGGGACATCCAATATTTGGAGAACCAAACTATCTGCAGACATATGGCAACTATTTATTGATTGGGAGGAACAAGTAATGGCTCGCTGGCCCAATGCAAAATTTAATGATAATACAATCTGGGATAATGATAATTACTGGGCAAAGGGTACCATAGATGATGATGAAAATGCATATTCAAATGGCACTATCATTGATGATCCGTATACAAACTCTGCAGGGACTGCGATTGACCTTAATGCAACTGGATTTGACCTTGATGAGGCCAATAAGCAGGCAATTGCGATACTTAATCTCGGCTCATTTAGGACATGGTCAAGGTTAGTTTCGAGTCACTCAGGTAACACATTTACATATGCTACGGTACCTAATTGGAAAACAAAACACCACTATTATTATCTTGAAGGACGTCGCGAATTCTTAGATCAAGCTGGTGAGTGGTGGTACGATACTTATAATAATGCAGACTCTTTATACTATTACGCAGAAAATGGTGTCAATCCTAACAAACTTGAATTTCGTGGCAAGGTTCAGTCTTATGCATTTACCATAACTGGATCAAAGTATGTTCAGATAAAGAATCTAGAATTTTTTGGCACGACAGTTTACTTCTCTAATGGAGATAACTGCGTGGTATATGGATGTAATTTTATGTATCCAAGTTGTTCTAAAAGGATGCTTAGAACTGTAGATACAGAGCCAGAAATGACAAAGTTCGCCTCGGGAAGTGCGGGAAGTTCAGTGCGAAATTGTGCTTTCCGAAACACAGATGGAACTGCACTAGAGATGTGGGGCGGGACTGATACGGTTGACAATTGTTATTTCAATAAAATAGACTATTCCGTTGCAGATAATAGTAGTATAATGTTAACAATAAGGATGAATGGAACATCTAATGTATTCCGTAAAAATACTGTCCATAAAACTGGAGGATCGGCAACAGTCATGGTCGGAGATGCTGGGCTGGTTGAATATAACAACCTTTACGATACGGGGCATCTACAGAGTGATGGGTCAATGATACAATTTATGGAAGGGCAACAGGACGGTGCCATATGCAGATATAATTGGCTTCATGATACTGAAAAGTATGGTGCAAGATTTGATCACAGTGGGACTGCTGATGGCACAAATGGCATTATGCATCATAACCTAGCATGGAATTGTGAGAGTGGTGGAATTATGGTAAAGGGGAATAATCACAAGGTCTATAATAATACCGTTTTGAATTCAGGTAGTAAAAATGATATAATAATTTTACAAATAAATAGCGGTGATCATTCTACAACAATTGTTCGTAATAATGCTGCGGATAAGATTGCAAATCACAGAACAAATGATGTCGCAATAGATTTTGGAACATACTCGAACAACTGGAATGGATATGATGAAAGTGTAACATTAAATAGTATTTTGTCAGATACATCAAACAATAACTTTACTCCAGGATCAGGTTCTCCCTTGATTGATGCTGGTGTTGTTGTTTCAGGAATTACTGATCAATATACTAATAATGGCAGTGCACCAGACATAGGTGCATACGAAGATGGGAATGTGGCTTGGACAGCCGGTCATGATTGGGATTTAAATACCACATTTGGAAATGATTGGGTACCAATACGTAGTGCTACCATAAGTGGGAATTCTGGTTTTAGGATGATGAGTAGTCCTGTTTCTGGTACCATACTAAGTGATTTATTGGAAGAATTATGGACCCAAGGAATGACAGGGGGAGATGTATCAGTAGGAACTCCAAATGTTTGGATTTTAGATGTATCTTCTCAGAGTTGGAATTCTGTTTCAAATCTTTCAACTCAATCGTTGACGGCAGGTCAAGGTTTTTTAGTTTATGTTTTTGAGGATATTGATTTTGATGGAGATGGCGATTTGCCTGTAGATCTTTATGTAACTGGTTCAAATAATAATGGTAATGTTTCCATAACTAACATTCCACAAAATAGCTACTATTTAGCAGGAAACCCATACGCAAGCACCATAGATTGGGATGACATAACTAGATCAAACCTTTCATCAAGCATATCTGTTTGGGATGATGCAAGTTCATCCTGGAAAACATATAATGGTTCGTCTGGTGATCTGGCAAATGGTCTCATCGCACCTTTTCAAGGTTTCTGGGTTCAAGCGGTTGGAGGAACTGGAAGTTTTACAATTCAAACAAATGATATTGCTACAAGCTCTGGTTCATTTCTTGGACGAACGGTAGAGCGAGAAAATAAGGGTGGTTTGATACTATCATTTTTATCAGGGGATAAGTTTGATCAAATCTTCTTGACATTTGGAGTTGATGGCAATGTAGACAGAGATATTGCAGATGCATCAAAATTGCTACCTCTTCAAGCCTCTCCAAGAATTACAGCCATGAGTGTTTCAAACAACGAACCATTAAAGATAAATCATCTTCCTTATGAGCAAGAAGGAACTTTCATCATCCCTTTTGACGTGATGTCTCTTGAAATTGATACACTAGGTAATTTTGTTACAATAAATGATAGAGTTTCCTTGACGTTTGATAATTCCAATCTCCCGAGTCACATTACATATGACATATTAGATAACACTACAGGGATGGAATATGATATGCAAAATTTAAACTATTTAGACCTGCTAACTGAATCGAAAGGTGGTTTTTCCTCTATAGCAGATGGTCCAATCGGTTCCTATCCTCTGGTTGGTGAACAAAGATATTCAATTTTAATTCATTATGGGGTGCTAGGAGAAAGTATTATTGATGAGCTACCTAGATCTTTTGAATTAAACCAAAATTATCCAAATCCATTTAACGCTAATACAATAATAAATTATGCATTACCTATAAGATCGAGGGTTGAGATTAATATTTATGATGTAAAAGGGAGATTTGTAACTAGTATTATGGATGAAATTAAACATCCGGGCTATTGGAGTGCGTCATGGAATGGGAAAAATGATTTTGGAGACATAGTATCATCTGGAATGTATATTTATTCAATAAAGGCAAAAGGATTTAGTAAATCAAATAAGATGATATTAATGAAATAGTTAAAATGATTAACTATTAGAATCTTTACATTCAGTATAGTTTATGTTACATGTTTTCAAAAAAATGGTCTTAGCATTATTCCTTTTTGCCACAGGAAAGGCACAATGGTCTGAAAATTATTCATCACCATTATTGATTGGTGAAGGTATCAAGCCACAAGCAGCTACTTTCAGCGATGGTAGCACATATATTACTTGGATTACTGACGGTGATTATCACGTATATGTCCAGCGAATGGATTCATTAGGAATAAAACAGTTTGGTGACCAGGGTTTATTAGTTAGTGATCATGACAATGCATCATGGATAGCTGTTTACCATTTGAACATTCTCGTCGATTTAGATGGCAATGCAATTATTTCGACAGTAGATCAAAGGACTGGAACATGGGAAGTATATGTTTGGAAAATCTCTCCTGATGGTAATATGCTATGGGGTGACGAAGGGATAGCTGTAACAAACTCAAGTATAAATAATATGTCCCCAAGGATAACAATTGTTGAGGATAATAGTTTGGTTGTTACTTGTAGCCACAATGATGATGAAATATTGTTCCAACGTATCTCAGCAGATGGAGAATTATTATGGTATGAAGGAATTTTAAAGGAAGATGATGACAATTACCTTGTTTCTCCTCAGTCTATTATTGATTTAAACGGCGATATCATTTTCCAGTGGATTAGGCAATCTCCAGGATGGCCAATTTATAGTGAAATATTTATACAAAAATATGATCTAAATGGTATATCCATATGGGAAGATCCTGTTCTAGTGGTGGGGCCAACTTCATTTCCAATGGGAGACTGGTCACAACAATTAGTTGCTAGTGGTATCGGTGGCAGCTATTCGTCATGGACACAATTTTCGGGTAGTGTACAAAATGCCATGGTCGATAAATTAGATTATGATGGTACATCCTATTGGGGCGGAGCAATTGAATTCTCCATGAATGAAGACCATTTTAGAATGTCTCCTTTATTAATGGTCTGCGGTAGTTCAAATGAGCTTATGGGAGTATGGAGAGAAGCAAATGGGAGCCAATCTCAACGAGGAATTTTTGCTCAGAGAGTTGGTCCTAGCGGGGAAAGGCTTTGGGGAGATCATGGGCTTCCAGTTGTTAATTTAAACACTACATATGATTACCTTGATATTTCAATATCTGAATTCAATGATGAGATAATTCTCACTTACTTAGAGCAAAGCTCAAATATGAGTGGTGCTATTTATGCGAAAAGATTAGACTCAATGGGAAATTTGGTTTGGGAAAATGAAACTATTGCCATTACAAATTCAGAAACTCAAAAATCAGATGTGGATGTCCAAAAGGGGTTGACTAATCTAATTATTACCTGGTCAGAAAATGGTTCGATATATGCCCATTCATTTAGAGAAGATGGTAGTCTTGGACCTCCTGAAATAATTTCCATATCAAATTGTGATAGTGGGTTTGTAGAGATTGATGGATTATGTTTTTATGAGGATGATTTGGAACTGATTCAAGAAATGATTGATAGTAGCTATGAAAGTGGTATTGATCTGGATTGTGAAGAAGGAGATTACTATTGTGGATCGCCTAACCCATTTATGGATGATACCGAATCTTGGTATTGGAATATTATCGATGGAGAGGAATATGGTTTTGCAGATGGGGATGGCATTGTTGAACCATTAGAATTAGGTATTCAAGAATGGGAAAATGGAAGACTGAAATCGATTCTTTGTGGCGCATATGTTAATTGTCAATTATCTGGCGCGATTCCAGCAAGAATTCATGAATGGACGGAAATAGATCAGTTCAGATTTGAGGGAAATTATTTTTCAGGTTTTGTACCTGAATCGATTTGTGATTTAAACTTGAATTTTGATGATGCCCTATCATTTGACATTACTAGCAATCGATTATGCCCGCCATATCCTGGCTGTTTAAATGAATATCAAACAGAAGGTCAAGATACTACCTATTGCAATCAAACATTCGAATGGAATTTTTCGATTGGCAATCCGGAAATTGAGATATTAGGAGGCCAAGAGCATTGGGCACCTGGGGAATCTGTATCTATTGAAATGGAGCTTTGTAATGATTCAGAAATAGGTCATATGTACTATCCAGGCGTAGTACTGGAATCTGATTCAATTTTGACCTCGATAGGTAATGATTTCTATTGGTTTTATGGTATGAATGCAGACACCTGTAATGATGTATACTTTAATGTCACGGCAGATTCTTCAATTGTAAATGATACAATTATTACTTTCAGCACATACCCTGCAGCATTAAACTGTGAAAATCAACCTGAATATTGCATTGATGGAGACACTATCGTTTTTGAGATTCCCATTGTCACAGATTTTATGGAAAATCAGGTAAGGACAGTGACTCCAAAGGGGTACATTTTTCATCAAAATTACCCCAATCCTTTTAATTCATCGACCACTATACGCTATCATCTACCTAATGATGGATTGGTAAAATTGACCATTTATGACATATTAGGTAATGTTGTAAATGAATTAATGAATGACTATCAAAATATAGGACAAAATTCGAAGTCATGGGATGGAACTAATAGTTATGGACAACTAGTTTCTGCCGGTATCTACTACTATACCATCCAATCAGATCAATTTATTGAATCTAGGAAAATGATACTTCTGAAATAATTCAGTTGTTTTAATTTCCTCAATATTCATAAGTACTCCCCTTGACCACTTTTTATGAACTTGTTTTTTTTGTATCAATGGAATTGGATTAATTTATGTTATGAGATTTTTTATATTTATCTTTATTATACAATCCTTATTAATTGGGCAATATGATTATTCATTATTAGATATAAACCCTTCCTCTGAATATTATGATAGTAATGTTGGCACCTCACTTTTTGAACAGAAAGTTACTCTTCACTATTTTGGACATTTTACATGAGGCATTTGCACTGCTCGGTTCGAACAATTAAATGAATTATATGAAAATTTAAAATCTCAAGATATACCGGTAGAATTAATCGGCATCGGCAAAAATACACACTTGACGCATTCACAGAATTGGACCGATGAAAACAATTCTCCAGTTTGTGCAGATGAATCACCATTTACGGTTTGGACCAATTGGGATGCCTCGCAAAGAGATTTATTTGTTCTTGATTTTTCTGGGAACCTGATTCTCCATCAAAACGTATCGATTGGTTTGCCTGATGACCTTGAGCAGATAGTTTTAAATTTAACACAAGAAAGTGTCGCAATAGATGTTGAGATTAATCCAAATGTCTTTAAGTTATATCAAAATTATCCTAATCCTTTTAATCCTAAGACTTGGATCAGGTTTGACCTTTTTGAAGATTCGGAGGTAAAAATTAATATTTATGACGTTCTAGGAAGGAGCATCAGATTATTATTGGATTCTCATCAAGTCGCTGGTCAAAATTCGGTTCAGTGGAATGGGAAAGATGAATTTGACCAAACTGTTTCATCTGGAGTATATATTTATCATTTACAAGTAGGGAAAAGCAAATCTATGAAAAAAATGTTGCTAATCAATTGAACATGAATGGTAGAGCCTATTTGTTTTATTCTAATATCTTTCTATTTTTTCGGAATGTGGAATTACTTTTTTTAGCCTCTTTTTCATTTTTTGAAAAAATGAAAACAAATCAATATTCTAAGAATAATTTTTTATAAAATGGATTTGACAAACCAGATATTAGATGCAGCAAAAAGAATAGAACCCCATATTCGAAAAACCTATTTTCACCATTCAAGACCTTTTTCAACAATGATAAATGGTAGTGTTTGGTTTAAACTAGAAAATATCCAACTTACAGGATCATTTAAGGTAAGAGGTGCAATGAATAAAATTCTATCGCTTAAAGATTCAAAAAGGTCAAAAGGAGTAATTGCAGCCTCTACAGGAAACCATGGTGCTGCTGTAGCATTTGCTACAGGTAGGTTAAATATTGATTGTACTATCTATGTTCCTGATAATTCATCGAAAGCAAAAATAGATAATATGCGTAACTATGGTTCTAGAGTAAAGGTTTATGGTAGTGATTGCATAGAGTCTGAGTTAAAGGCTCGGCAAGCCTCAAGTGAAAGTGGGAAACCATATGTATCTCCATATAATGATCTAGATGTCATTGCAGGACAAGGAACCATAGGTGTTGAGATTGAATCTCAATGTGATAGGCTAGATGCATTAATTGTATCTGTTGGAGGTGGAGGGTTAATTGGAGGTATTGGATCATACTTAAAATCTATTTGGCCTGAGCTTATCATCATAGGGTGTTCACCAGAAAATTCTGCCGTAATGATTCATTCAATGCGAAAAGGACGACTCCTATCAATTGATTCTAAGCCTACTTTAAGTGATGGTACGGCTGGAGGGATTGAACAAGATTCCATCACTTTTCCTATTTGTCGTAGCGTTATTGATGAAACAATACTATTGGAAGAAAAGGAAATAAGGGATGCTATGAATACTTACATGAAAAATGAGAATCAACTTTTGGAAGGTGCAGCAGGTACTGCAGTTGCAGCATTAATTAGAAAAAAAGAGGAATTAATGGGTAAAAAAGTTGGTGTTTTGATATGTGGTGGAAATATCAGTCCCGATACATTACGAAGTGTTCTGATATAATTATTTTCAATGAGAAATATTTTTTTATTCCTTTTTTTTGTTGTACTTGTATATTGCGAGGAACGGAAAAATAAACAATCGGCCTTCCAGGATAATTTCAAATATAATGAAGTTGGTAAAATTGGTGACAACCCATTTCCAACTAATCCAATGAGTGATAGAGCCATAGGGTATCTATTGCAAGGAAAAGCTCAGACAGCAATATCGAATTATGGGAACATAATTAATTGGGATGAACATCCAATGGGAATATGGAATGGATATTCATATTTACCATCAGTAGCATTTTTAGCAGGTGTTCCTGGGCATGAATACTCGAGTAATTTTGATTGGGGTAACGTAGAATACGTAATTGATGGGGATGGAATTACAATATATGGGGTTTGGGAATCAGAAGATGCATATAATCGTTGGTTTCAATATCAAGATACTATTTTTGTGGGAATAATTTTCGATGCAATTAACGATAATGGTATTTGGCGCCCAGATAGTATTGCAAAAAAATCTTCAATCGATTTCTTTGATGCTTCTAACCAGTGGGCGATTGATCATGATAAAAAAACAATAAACTTAACCGCAGCTGGAGAACTAGACCCTAATCAATCAAATGCTAGAATTGGATTTATTTACCCTTGGGCACTTAGACCAAAGCTAATAAGTAGAGAAAATCAATTTGATTTCTACGACTATGGCAAAGACCTTGAAGAATGGACTGCTGATGATGTTTATATGTATTATGGATATAATGTAGCAGAGTCTTGGCTATCAAGAATTGAAAATTCTCCAAATGGAGAATGGCATGCTTCTACAATGGCAAGGGTCAATACGCATAATACAAAAGTCAAAAACGGTGAGATTTTCGGAGATACTTACGTTACAGATCCTGGTGATACCTATCCATTATTAGCACACAGTGCATTCTCAGACACTTGGCCAGAAAGATATGATGAATCAACTGGATTAACTGAATCTTTTTGGCCGGGTTGGTGGTCGCAAGATTATAACATAAACCTACCCGGATGCTCCCAATCCAGAAAAGATCCAGACTGTTGGGAAGAGGTTCCAGGACGTTTCATTTCAGATATGGAAGTATATATGGAGTTTGATGATCGCTGGGCACACAGAGGGAATATGGTAAATACGAATAATGATTATGAGCAAACCGGTTATCCAATGGGATTAAGAGTAATGGCAGAAGCACATTCTTATGGTGTCTCTTATGCAGAAGATATTTTGTTTGTAACGGTTAAAGTAAGAAACGAGAGTGGTGACTGGTGTGCTGAAGACGAAAATGACGAACCTATTTATGACGATTTTGGAAATCAAAAATGTGGTGAAGGGATGATATTACCTGATGGTACAAAGCTTAATGGTGGAAAGGGATTTAATTATGAAGGTACATCTCTGGGATTTTATTTTGATGCTGATGTTTTAGTTGGTGACCAGAGTGGTTACAGTGCTTCCTATCATACAAATGATGATGACTTCATGAAATATTATTGGGAAATTTTTGAGCTAAATAATGAACGAATGCTCATATCGATGGCGATGGTTGGTGATTATGATGGCTTCAGTGGAACCACTGGATATGCAATGAACGGAGAATCAGCACCAGGAAATGCTTTTGGTCTAGTTGCAACTCAGCTATTGGATTCACCAAAAGCAACTGACCCAGTAGACCTTGACCAGGATGGAACAATTGATATTTTCCCAGGTGAGCCATTGAAAATGACTGATTGGCATTGGTTTGATTGGTATAGTAGGCCTGGTGTTCCTCAGATGGAGAGTAATAGTAGTAGCTGTTATACAGGAGCAGAGGGTTGTCCCCAAGCAAGAAACAAGGAAGAGATAATGTATAAGATCATGACTGGGGATACAACAAATCTCAGTGATAATGAAAAACAATGGCATTTTCACACCCAAGACCCTGGAACAGATCTTGGATCAGATTTAAATCCACATTTTGATTCTTTGGAAGGTCTTTTAGAGGAAACGGCTTTTTTGCGTGACCCCCCTGGCCTTGATTGTTCAATTTTTTTAAGTTGTGGTCCTTTTGATCTACCAGTAGGTAGGGAAGTCCCTTTTTCCTTTTGCATTATTTTTGGTCAGAATGAAGAGGATTTAATCAATAATGCAAGATTTGCTCAGGTAATGTACAATTCAAGGTATCAAGGATTTACTCCACCGACACGTCCAGCAGTATATACAGAAACTGATACTGGTTCTGTTAGGATATATTGGGATGATGCTGCAGAAAATTCTACTGATGTCTTAACTGGATATTCTGACTTTGAGGGTTATAAGATATATAAAAGTATGGATGGAGGCTCCACTTGGGGTCCTGCATCTGGGAGGATTTATGATACCGATGGTTTATTTGTAGGTTGGAGGCCATATAAGCAATTTGATTTATCTGCTGAAATGGATTCATTGCACTGTGTTTATACCAATGATTATGACTGTGATAGAAATCAAAGAAGAAACCACAGCATAAGTGGTCCTGATCCCTATTTCCCCTGGTTTAGTCTTGGAGAAGATACTGGTTTAGAAATGATTGCGCTTGATGAATCACAGTGGAAGACAGTTAATGGCATCACCTACAAATATCTATTTATTGATGATGATGTAGTTGATGGCATAGAATACACTTATTCAATAGTTGCCTATGACATGGGCGTAGAACCAACATATGTTACCAGGTATGTTCCCCTCGAAAATGGACAGTTTGTTACTGTTGTCGACACTAACTTTTCAAATCCAAATAAATGGGCAAATCCCGAAGGATATGCCTCCATAGAAAATTCAAAGGGAACGACCATTTTAGATCGTAATTTTTCCCAAGTTTATCCTGGAATCCAACCTCAGAATGACCTATCCAATGTAAAAGTTGTACCAAATCCTTATTTTTCAAGATCAAAATTCAAAGAAACCGAGTTTCAAAGACAAATAAGATTTACTAATTTGCCATCTAAGTGTAAAATAAGAATTTTCACTATTTCTGGAGAATTAGTTTATGAACTTGACCATGAAGATGAATACTCTGGTAATCACTGGTGGGATATGAGGACGGTAAACAATCAAGAGGCTTCACCAGGCCTATACATTTATCATATTGAAAATGGGATGGAGAGTGTCGGGAAAATTGGTAAGTTTGCAATAATAAGATAAAAACATTTCATGATGACTCTACCTAGATTCCACCTCGCATTCCCAGTAAATGACCTATTTAAGGCAAGAGAATTTTATTCTGAAGTACTAGGATGTGGTATCGGTCGGCACTCAGACAAATGGATGGATTTTAATCTTTACGGGCATCAAATCGTGGCACACCTCTCTCCTGAGGATTGTGCAATGATTAAAAGCAATGAGGTTGATGGAGACTCCATACCATCAAGACACTTTGGAGTTATTTTAAGTTGGGGTAAATGGGAAGAACTAATTAATGTCTTAAAAAAGAAACAAGTTGAATTCTTGATTCAACCTAGAATTCGATTCAAAAATAAAAATGGAGAGCAAGGTACATTTTTTATCAATGACCCCAGTGGTAATGTTTTAGAATTCAAGTCATTCAAGAACGATACTATGATATTTCAAGAAGAGAATCTAAAAAATGTCAAAAATAACTTTTCTACCTGATAATAAAATATGTGAAGCACCAGATAATCTGACAATATTGGAGGTCGCTAAACGGAATAAGATACCCCACGTTGCTGCATGTGGTGGTGAGGGTAAATGCACAACGTGTCGGCTTTTAATTTTAGAGGGTATAGAAAATTGTTCAAATGAAACAGAGATTGAGAAGGCTTTAATTGACCGAGCTCACACCACAACAGGTTTTAGGTTAGCCTGTCAAACTTCAATCAATGGTGACATAACAGCTAGGCGTTTGGTTCTTGATTCTGATGATATACAGCATATGTCTTTTGATAGGCAAGGAGAATCAAAAAAGATAGCAATTATTTTTAGTGACATAAGAGGTTTTACTCCTTTTTCTGAAAAACTAACTCCCTATGATGTTGTATTTATTCTTAATAGATATTTTAAAAGAATGGTTGGTGTTGTAGAAAAAAACAATGGACATGTCGATAATTATATTGGTGATGGAATGGTTGCCATTTTTGGTATGAATGATGAGAAAAATCCAGCAGAGTATGCCGTAAAAGCTGCGCTTGAAATGATAGATGAAATGGATGATATGAAACCCTATTTAAAGACAATGTACGGGAAAGATTTTGATATAGGAGTAGGTGTCCATTGGGGTGAAGCTGTTGTTGGGGACATCGGTGCTGGACAGTCAAAGAAATATACTGCGATTGGCGATTCAATGAATTTTGCAAGTAGAGTTGAGAGCGCAAATAAACAATTTAAATCGAGGGTCTTAATTTCTGATGAAGTTTATCAAGAAGTTAAAGATTTGTTGGTTGTAAAAGACTTCATGCGTACCATGGTCAAGGGAATTGATGGCCGGGTAACGCTTCATGAAGTAGAGCAAATTCATCTAAGAAATGAGTTAAAGCAGTTAAAAGATAATCAAAAGTTTGAAGATGGATATAATTGGAATAAATGTGGGAGTGTAGATTCTTTTGAATCAAATGAGCAGCAGGTATTTAAATTTAATAAAGAAACAATATTAATAGTAAAAGCTGATGATAAATTTTATGGAATGAATGAAAAATGTCCACATATGAACCTTTCATTGAAAGGTGGTGGTGTTGACATAAGGGAAGGAACAATAAATTGTGCTTGGCACAATACTACTTTTTGTTATAAAACTGGTGACGTTAAAACTTGGTTAGCGCTAAGTAGTGCTGAAAAGTTTATGACCAAAATATTTCTTAAATCTAATAAGCAGGCAGAAGGTGTTTTAGATACCGACCCAACAAACATTGAAGTATATCCAACTCAAGTTATTGATCAATATGTATGGGTTGGAATAAAAGAAAATTAAAATGTTTAAAATAGAAATCCAGACTCAAGCCTGCTCATTTTGTTTTTTTTCAGTCATAGGTAAATAATGAAATATGGCCCTGATTTATAATGAAAAATCAAACTAAATTGTTAAGGTTATTTTTATTATTTATACTTTCTGTATTAATAAACAATCAAGTTCTGGCACGGGGTACTTGGCATCATGGAAATTTAAAAGGTATAGAAGATTTATCTTTTAGATTAAATGTCAGGGGTATTGATGATGATGTCTGGGAAAAAAGGTTGTCCAGTTTCATTGAGCTTAGACTATTAGAACACGGAATTGAATTTGTAGATACTCAGATGCCAAGAATGGTAGTAGATATAAGTATTATTGATTCAAGAATAGATGCAGTCTCATCATATTTGGTTATGCTGAGCCTATATAATTACGGAGTATCAGAATCAGAATATTACCAATCAATGGCAGATACTCTCATAACAAAAAAATTAATGACCAGTAAGGTATTTTCAAGAGAAATAATGGGACAAACATCTTCAAAAAAGATGCACAGAGATGTAGAAAAAGTCATAAACACAATGATATCTGCATATATCGACCAATGGTTTAAAGATAATCCATTAAAGCAATTTTGAAAGATTTTCATAAATTACGTCTTTCTTTGACAATGGTCGCTGTGTGATGTAAGTTTAGGTAAGGTTGTTAAATAACCCTTATTAATAGTGATGTTCGTGATCCGAGGCATAATCATAATACATCTCCTTGTAGTTTTCTGTTCCGCATCAGAGATTACTAGGACTGTTTCCATGAAAACGGGTAATCAATTAGCTGTTCTCAGGTTCGAAGGGTGGGATGTATCTACTCCACTTACAGAATACCTAACAGAGGAACTACGTAAAACCATAAGAGATCTTGATATTTTTCAGGTTCAAGATAGCGGTCTTACCTATGAGATAGACATATATTACCCGAGGAAAAAAGATTATTGGGCTTGCTGGAGCAAAGAATGTGCGATTGATCTAGGAAAAAAATTAAAAGTAAATTATGTGATTGCTGGAAACATTCAGAAAAAAGATAAAGATGAGTTTCTGATAAGTGGTCGCCTATTTTCAATTGACATGGAGACATTGGTGGATGAATTTGCCATGAATAGTAGTGGTTTAACTGATAGTCTTTTATTTCAAATGAAAAAAATGGCATATAATGTAAGTGGTCTCCCAGTTCCTGATACCTTAACAGTTGGTTCTGATACTTCATCAGTAATGATAACTAGTGATTTTGGGAGAAAAAGAAGTTGGTTTAAACTCCCACCAATACCAACTAAGGTAAAAGCTTTATTGATGTCTACTGTTGTTCCAGGAAGTGGACAGTTATGGGTGCAGAGAAAATATCCTGGATATGGATTTATGGGAACTGAGGCTACCTTAGGCCTGTTGGCCTTAATATCATATTATCAATACAACGAGAATTGGGGTGGTTTTGATGAGAACTATGATGAATACCGTAATGGTACTGACCCACATTTGCTTTCAGAGCTAAGGCCAAAAGTGATACAATATGCTGCTGAGACTAATAGATATAATCAATATATGAGAAACATTAGAGGGATAGCGGCTTCCATTTGGATAGTAAATATGATTCATGCTTATCTTGTTGCACCTAGTGATGATTATTTTGATGGGGAGTATTTTTTTGATTTAGAATACAATCCTGATGTTAACCAATTTCAATTGAATTTTAATTTTTGATAACATGATAAGGATAACAAAGAATTTCCATATTACTATTCTCTTATTATCTTTTTCATGTGAAGAAGCAAAATATGAGTTAGATAATCCATATGACCCAGCAAATATGGACCTTGATCCCCCCGCAGTTTTTTTTCATCCACCGGTGGTTGAGGCAACTTTCTCTGATCCCATTTCAGTAGAAATTTATGGATTAGAACTAGAACCAGCTGCAGGCGCACATTTAAGATTTGACTACGATCCAGTCACTTTGGAATATGACACTATGGTACCGGGACCTTTTTTCAAAGGTGATAATGATCCAGTCGCAGTGGCAGATACTTCAGAAGGAACAGTAGATGTTTTCATATATTATCTTCCAGATATGGAATCAAATCAGAATGAGGGGGGGACTTGGTCTATTGCAACTATTTATTTTATCGCCGAGAATGCAAGGGGCTGCTCACTTGAGTGGGACAAGAGTTTAACCACATTGCGAGATGAAAATAATTTAGAGGTTACGATAAATGATTTTGGAAATGGATGGGTAAATATAAAAAATGATTAGACTGATATTATTCATTATTATTTCATTGCTCATTCAGGAGTTAAGAGCACAAGATTCAAGACCATGCGTAGATTCGGTTATAGTCTCATTACCCTTTTTTCATGAGTCAGAACTAGATGAATCTATGGGTGATGACTGGGAATTTGAAAATGAATGGAATGATGGCGTAGACTTTGCATACGAGATTACATTGCTCGATACGAAAAATATTTATGTTGATACTTGTGATCCCATAACAGACTTTGATACTATATTATCCATCAAGGATGCCTGTGGTAATACTGTTTCATTAACTGAATTTGATGATGGAACTCAAGATTTTTGCCCGGAGGCTAGTGTAGAACCTCCTTATTTTGCTAGTATAATTGATAGTTTCCGGCTAGATCCAGGTACTTATTATATAGTTGTAGATGGTTATGGTGGTAACCTAGGAAATTATAAGCTAGCCATGGGTACATTACCCGAAATCATAGGTTCTACAATTGCATCCGATGATAGTTACCTAGAATTATATTTTAGTGAAGGTATGTATACTGATGCTACAGGAAACGGGGCTATGGTTGTATCAGATTTTGAATTGACTTTTAATCAAGGTGCAGGCACAGCAACAGACGTAACTATTGATTATATATCTTCAGTGTCAGGAAATCCTTTAGTCGGTGGTGAGGATACTGTACGTTTTTATATTAATGTTGAAGGTGAATCAACAGGTCTTGAGCAGGTTACCATACAAGCATTTGATAATGCCTCCATATTTAACTCCTTTGGCATAGGATTACTGAGAAGTGCATCTAGAACACAAAATCTTTCTGATCAGTTGATACCCGTTTTGGTATCTACGAATCCAGTAGATGGAGCAACAGAAATATCAACATTTACAAATATAGAGCTAGAATTCTCTGAACCAGTTCAAAATAATTCTGGATTAGAAATTAACAATGCTAACGCTACTAGTTCCATTTTGTTATTAAATACAGATACAGAACAGGAGATAGATTATTCCATTACATCTGAAAATAACGTCAATTTTACAATTGACCCAGACAATGATTTACCTGATTATGCATACATAAATCTTATCATTTCAAATATACAAGATACTAACGGGAATATTTTTGTTGATGACTCAATACAATTTAGAACTGCTGATGAATCGCCTCCGCTCATACAATCAAGTAATATGGCATCGACAAACCAATATGTAAGTATTACATTTAGCGAAGGTGTTTATTCAACAGCATCAGAATTAGGTGGATTAGAGACTGCAGATCTTGAATATGAATTTGACCCCGATGGTGGGAATTGTATTTCTCTCTCCATTGTTGAATTAACCAATCCAACAGGTGCACCATTAACTGGCGGTGAAACAACCATACATGCATTTTTACAGCTTGGTTCAGCGCCATCAGGAAGCGAGTATGTGATTTTTTCCCCTGTCAATGGGTCATCCATTTATGACCTTGCTGGAAATGGAATGTTTCCCAATAATGAAACAGACACACTATTACTTAATGGTTCTGCTCAAATAATTGGAAATGTTTTAGACGATGATAATTCATTTGTTGATATAATATTCTCTGATGGAATATATGGTAATGCTTTTCAATCTGAATCAATTGGTGCTACAGATTTGCAAGTCCTACTTGAGACAAATGGCGGTAATGCCACAGCCGTTGATGTCATAAGCCTGACAAGTATTTTAGGAAACAGTCTTGGAGGTGGAGAGGATACCATTAGAATTAATTTATCATTTAATAATTTACCATCAGGTTTGGAAAACATTATTATTAACCCTGCTGGAGAAGATAGGATATATACATCATCTGGAGTTCTAATTCCTCAATCAGAGACTACTGGGCAAATCATATTAAACGATCAATTACCACCTAGTGGTGACTCAAATACAGAAGATGGTGCGGTAAATGTTGATCAGGATAATGTAATATCACTTACTTTTACTGATTCTCTGTACAATCCAGAAACAGGGGAGCTATATACAATACCGGAACTCGGTGAATATATAATACTTCGCTCACCCGATGCGGATGGTGAAGATATAACATTTACACTTAGTTTATTTGGAGAGCCACCAGTTTTATCCATAATTCCACAGGATAATTTTGAAAGTGAGGCAGACATTTTCTTTTCATTTTCTGCTGACATAGCTGATTCAAATGGCAATTCAATTCAGTTCAACTTTGAAGCATTATTTACCATAGAGGATTATATAATACCATTTGTTGAGAGCTTGGAACTTGATATGAATAATGCATTCGTCGATCTTTACTTCAATGATCAAATTTATGGTGACGATGATGCAACTGGGATAATAGAGATAGCAGATATCATTGTTAGCATTAATCCAAATGGCAGTCAGGCTGATTCTTGTTGGATTACTAGTTTAACAAAGATTGACAATAATTTTTTAATTGGAGGTGAATCAAGTATTAGAGTAAATCTTGATTATAACTATACACCAAATGGAAATGAAACAATCATTCTAGATCCAATAGATAACATTTCATTATTTGATGATGCAGCGAACCAATACTCTACAGACAGTAGTTTTACGGGTTTATTAAATTTAAACGATAATCTTCCACCAAGCATAACGAATGTTTCTTTATCGTTAGATTCTTGGGTGCTGTTGATGCAAGATAATCCCATTAAATTTTATTTTAATGAACAAATTAAAGACATGGCATTCACAGTTACATCATCTGTCTTAGATGAAATAAATTTTAGTTCTACACCCTTTGATATATTAGACTCCTCAATTGTATGTACTCTTAAACCTGAATTCGCTAGTCATGATAGTATTACTGTAAACTTTTCTTACCTTGAAGATAATTCTGGAAATAACAATGTAGACATTGCATTTACATATAAAACTCCAATGCTAGGAGATTATGACCTAGATTCTGCAATTACATATTATGACCTAGATACTTTATTCAACAATTGGGGTGACTTAGATTATCAACTTGGACCTGTTAAAGAAAACAGTTCTGTCCCGCATTTGGTATCTGAGCTTGACAGTGTATTTGACCTTGATGACGGGATGGCTTTTATGCAAATGTGGTCTTGGTATCAACAACAATATGGAGAGATTATAAAAGATACTTCTATGGTAGGAAGACCCGTTGAAATGAATAGATTTGGAAATCAAATTGATATCATCATTAGTGATACAATAACCTCGGGACAAGTTAAGGTAATATTCTTTGACCAAACTCAAGCTATTAATATTATAAAAACACCTTCTGGAGTTGGGGAAATGTTTCTAGCTAAGCATTTTCCTCATAAAGGTTTTTCAATCATTGAATTTACAAGAAAAGGAATTCTGTCTAGGGATACCATCAATTTAATATTTAATGAGGATGCTTTAGAGTTCGACTTGTTTTATGAGTTTGTTGATGGAAATAATGATATCGTTCAAAGAAGAATTTTTAATTTTGAGAATAGGATTGTTCCTATGAA
>PBFM01000040.1 GCA_002718655.1 Fidelibacterota bacterium | reverse complement strand
TTACCCATTCCATAATCAATAATTGCACAGTATTTAGTATTAAAGTCCATATGTAAATATTATTCCTATATAATAGTATTGTTCTTGTCAGTTCTCTATATTTCCCTGGAAGTCAATCCGTTTTCAAATAGATATTCTTTCGTTTTTTTCAGACTTGTGGCTTGAACATTTGAATAACCTCTCTCCATTTTCAAATGGCTTTCGTACGAATTTTCATCCCTAGCTTCTATTTTTCTTTTTGAAACCAAGTCATAGTGAAACATTGATCCTATTCCTATACCACTTGCATTGGAATATTTAGCAACTTCAAATGCATGATTCTTATTCCCTGCACCTCCGCAAGCAACCACCGGAACTGTTACTGAATTAGTTATATCACTCACCAAGTCTAAATCAAAACCTTTCCCTGTTCCTTCATGATCAACTGATGTGACTATTACTTCTCCTGCTCCAAGGTCAACTGCTTCAGAAGCCCATCGAATTGCATCTTTCCCAGTTTTTTCCCTACCATTATCTGTATAGGCTTCATACGAATTGTCATTCTTCTTTGCTTCAATTGAGACTACAATCGTTGATGAACCAAATTGATTTGATAAATCGCTTATGAGATTAGGATTTTTTATTGCAGCTGTATTTAAAGCAACTTTATCCGCACCAGCGTTCAGAGCATTCCTCACATCCTCGATAGTTCTGAGCCCTCCACTAACTGTAAGTGGAATAAAGATTTTTTTTGAAGTTTTTGATATTATTTCAAGCAAACTATTCCTGCCATAAAGACTTGCTACGATATCAATATAAAATAATTCATCAGCTCCTTGTTCATAGTACTGGCTAGCAAAATCTTCAGGTTTTCCAAGTATTCTCAGCCCTTCCATTTGAATTCCTTTTACAAGATTTGGCCCTTTAATATCTAGTCTTGGAATAATTCGTATATTCATCAATAATCACATTTTAAAATTTTTTATTTCTTTATTTGCTTTAATGATATCTGAAAAATTATCGATGTCTAAGCTTGATTTTTTAGTCATTAAGTATTTTGATGTGAAATCATCAAGAAACCTTTTAGTCTTGATAAAGTTCTTCAATTTTACAATATAAATAGAACCATTTGGAAGATATGTTTTCGGAAGACTTTGTCTATCTTTAAAGGTAAAATTCCCATTATTAAATTCAGTAAGAAAACCATTTTCTGATTCAAATAAAATTTTTAAATATTTATTATCAACTTTACAAACAGAAATAAGACAATTTGTTTTTTCTTCGAGTATTTTAAAACATGATTCATCTATATTATTAGAAGTACGTAAGGGAGAAGTAGGCTGAAGCAGAACAATATAATCGGGCTCGTAATTTTCTAAAATTTTATCAATTGCATGAACAAGAGATTCAGCAGAAGTAGTTGTATCCTGAGCCAATTTACCTGGTCTTTTTATTGTTTTGACTTTCTGGCTTTTTGCGTAGGATATAATATCGTCAGAATCTGAAGACACAAATGTCTCAAATATGTATTTTGATGCTAAGCTTGCCGCTATTGTCCAATAAATCAAAGGTTTACCATTTACCAATGTTAAATTTTTCATTGGTATGCCTTTTGAGCCACCCCTTGCTAAGATTACTGATATAAATTGCTTTTTTACCATAACATAAAATTCATATAATCTTTTTGATGCTAATTTCTAAATTTAAAGCAACTTAATAATAAAGAGGTCTAAAATTGCGACGATTCATTAACTTTTTAATGTATTGATCAATTGGCATATTGGCATATTCTAAAAATTCAGAACTTTCAAAAACATTAATGTGATTTAACATTTCCTTGACAAAAAGAAAATTATAAACTGCATCATGTTGTGCTATGCCAATTAATACTTTTTTTTCATTGATCTGATTATCTTTTCTAGTAAGAGTGGGATAGTAATTTGCAAAAGTCTCCTCTTTTAGATAAAAGTCAAAACCATCAATAATGCATCTGCATCTTCCATAAACTTTAATTATATTGAATAATGCTCTACCTAATCCGGAAGCTCCTCCTAAGGTGGAACTATTTGGCATAATCGATAACGGAAAATCAGAATCATCTATAGGGTACATACTACTTACAAAAATCTTGCCATATTTATTTAATAACATCTTACGTTTCTCTTGATCTCTTTTAATTTTGGTATCATAATAAACCCAATTTAAAAGCATCATAGAATCTTTAAAGTGAGAAGTATCAAAGTTTATATCTTTGAAAAGAACAATGGTGCTATCCTCATATTTCCTATTAGGTTCATTGTCCGAATTTGGTCCATATATATAAAATGAATTCTCACTTTTATTTGTTTTTTGTTGATTGATTTTAAAAGAATTTGAGTTCCCAACCTCATCTGCTAATCCATACTTCCCTAAAAGGTATAAATAATCCTGCGCTGACTTTATCTCATATTTACTCTCAGAGTAATTAGAAATGAATCTTGCCCATCTTTCCTTCTCTTCAACAGCTTTATACATTTTATTATCTGCTAGATGTTTGATATAATTTGCATTGAATCTTTTAATGCATAATAAATAATAGAAATACTTTACTCTAGAATCTGATTTTTCCATCTTATTAAGCATTTTCTTCAACAAATGTACTAATTGAACCTCAAAAAAATTTCCATTGAACAAATAGATTATCAGGTCTGATAATTTTCTTAAAATTTTACCTACTAAATTCCTGTGACTATGGCAATATATATAATTAAACTGTTCAAAAGTAATAACAGGATTCATCTTCTATGAATTACCCATATCAACTTTTAAATGCGGATTATCATCAAAAGCATTTATAATATCATTCAAAGTAAAATTTTTATTATTTTTATAACAGATTGAAAATATTTCTCTTACCAGATTAAGATTTTTCTTTTCATTTACTGCAAAAGTTAATTCTGGTCTATTGCATAATTCGAATTTACCCTTTGCTTCGATAAAGCTTGTTTTAAAAATTTTTGGATTTTCTGCAATGAAACTCGTCGCATGCTCTCTATGCCTCTCTTCTGATGTAAGCTTCGAACATTTTTTAAGTGTTTCCAAGGACATAACCTGAACTCTCACACCAATCGGAAAACGCTTTAAACTTATATCTACTTTTGGGTACTCATCAGTTAATGTCGCAACGTAGTCGTAATCTCCAGAGAAATATTTTATTAAACATGAATCAATTAATTCACAATGAACTAAAGGATTATCTCCCAATACCTCAACAACGGTTGAACAATTAAAATATTTTGCAGCACTAGTTAACCTTCCTAGGACATCATCTGCTGAGCCTCTATAACACCCTATCTCATTTTGTTTGCACCATTCCTCTATGTCTTTATCTTGGTTTAGATCGGTAGTTGCGACAACCAAATCATTAACATAGTTGGAGGCTTTGATTCTTTCAATAAGTTGAGAAAGCATAGGCATCCCATGTAGATCTTCTAATGTTTTGCCAGGGAATCTAGAAGATCCCATTCGTGCAGCAATCAAAGCAGTAATTTTTTCATTTGACTTCATATAATCAAACCTCATTCTTTAAACTATTTTTTGATTTAAAATCATCCCTGCTATCTCCCAGTCAAGTTCTGATTTGATTAGAAAAGCAGAACGCTGATCCATCACTGCGTGTCCAATTTGGCCACCAATAATTTTATTTTTTTCATTAAAAAATTCTTTCTTAACTAGAGTCATTCCCCCGACTTTTCTGTATAAATCATCACGTTCAAGTCGCATCCCATCTTCACCCCTTCTAGGCTTTAATCCATTACCCTCATGAATATAAAACATATCATCATCCATTCTAACTCCAATAACTACATCTACATCATAAAGTTGCATTATATGTACAGCCTTGCTAATGTACATTGCATTTCGAAATGGTGCTTCAATATTTAAAATTAACAATGCATCAATATCTTGAGAGTTATGGGAATCCAATACATCTTGTATCGTTTGGGAAAGGCTTTGATTAATTCTAGATAATTGAGAATTACGTCTATGGCAACTTACTTTTTCCCCATATTGACTATTTACATAATTAATCAAATTTTTATCAGGCGTAGTCAATATAATTTGATTAGTATCTTCGCATTCAAGTACCTCATCAATTGTCCAATTGACTAGAGGTTTATTTCCCAATACTTCTAGTGGTCTACTCCTTGAATCCATTGTACTTCCTCTAACCGGTATAATAGAAAGAATTTTCAAATTAACAACTTTACGTATATTTACATGTTTTTTCAGAATTTTTGCCTGTGTATCTAAGAGGGCACTCTCATCTTGGGTTAGACTCTTTGGATGCTTTCGGTAATAGAAAAGTGGCTCATTAATGTTGGCAACCTTATAGCGATATGCGATTTTTAACCATATATCATAGCCATCCTGACGAGTTATATTTTCATCATAACCACCGACATCCCTAAGAACATCTCTGCGGAACATAGTGCAAGCGCCATGGGCAGGAATATCATAAAGTGTGACATCTTTCTCAAAATCATGTCGCTTTACACGATGCAATATCTCTCCATATTCATCGACCTCATAATAATCCGGGAATACAAGTGCTAAGTCAGGATCTGCTTCCATCCTTGAGGTTAAAACACTAAGAGCATTTTTCAGAAGATAATCGTCTGCATCTAATCTCATAATGTAATGACTAGAGCTCATCTTTAGAGCAATATTATTTGTAACAGACAAGCCTTTATTTTTTTGTCTTACGACATTTACTTTATCTATCTGTTCATAATTAATTAAAATCTCGTTACTGTGATCTGTTGAACCATCATCAATAATAATCAACTCAAAATCAAGAAAATCTTGGGAAAGAACACTGTCTATTGATCTTTTAAGGAACCTCCCATAATTATGATTAACAAGATATATTGTAACAAGTGGATATGATTTAGTCAAGTTTAACCCTTAAAGAGATGTATCAAGATAAGGGAAAGGAAGTTCTGAGAATCCAACCATTATCCTCTTAAGATGAAATGGGTCAGTGTCTATTGGATTCAAACCAGGGACAGCTGAAGGGCTACATACGACTCCATATTTTTTCAATATATTTATAACTGATGAATTGTAATGATTTTTTTGACCCTCTGGATAAGAATAATGGTATATACTTGTTTGTAGATTTATTTCTAATAAATCTAAGGATGAACGAATCTCCTTATCTAACATATTTGCGTCTAATTGGCTAAGAATATTATGATAAAGTGAGTGCCCCCCTATAACAAACAATGAATTATCATTCATTACTTTTAATTCATCCCAAGTAATTTTTTTATAATTTTCTGCGTGGTCAACTTGAGGAGTTATACCTGTAGCAACCTGGATATCTTCCAGCACCCTTTTTGTATCAAAATAAGGTCTGGTTTTGCAATATGCTTTTATTGAATTAAGAGCTGCTATTTTCTGTTCATATGTATCAATAAAAAATTCTACTTTTTCATTTAGATAAACATTTATGTATGGTTTTTTTGTAAGGTTTATGCAATCTTCAAGCACATCTACCCAAAACATCATATTTGTATTTACCACCCCACTAGATATATAAAAAACTGCTGGTATTTGAAATTCATCTAATATTGGTGCAGCAACAGAATAGTTATTCTTAAATCCATCATCAAATGAAACGACAACCGGGTTGGGTGGAAGATCAGTCTCATTCTCGCAATAAAATAGATATTCATCTATCGATATTGGGGAGCATTTATTACGAATATATTTCATTTGTTTGGCAAAATTTTTCTCTTCCATATGTTTTCCTGCATGATTTTCAATACCTTTACTTATTGAATTAGTTACTCCATGATAAAGCAGGATTGTAAGCTCATTATTTTTCCGTTTTTGGAAATCTTTTAGCTTTTTTTGATAAACTGTTTTTAGTGATTCCATCATAGATTCTCACAAAATGAATTAAATCTCTTGTTTACTATTCTTTTCAAAACCAATGGCATAAATGAATAATATCGACCTCGTTTTTCCTGCGGATAAGATTTAAAACCACTTGAAAAATAGTCAAGGATACTTTTATAAATTAAATCTGTTGCGATCTTAGTTGTATAATACCTTAATTGATGAGTTTTCATTCCTTTATGCATTAGAATGTTTTCTTGGTACAAAATTTCACCCGTATCTAATTCAGAATCAACCATATGAATAGTCACACCAATATTTTTATAATCTCTATGATAAATAGCCCACAGATCGGAATCAAGGCCACGATAATATTGCGCTATTCCCCTGTGCACATTAATTAAGCCATCTTTAAACATTCCTAGTACTTTTTTATTAATTTTCCCAGTCCCGAATACTATCCCAATATCTGGCTTCAAGGTATCAAAAATCTCAATTGCCTTCGATGAATTAACAGTTTCAACATCAACAACCAAATTTTCTGGCAAACTATAATTTATATTAATGAAAAAATTACTTTTTTCAAAATGTTCTTCTTTATCTTCAAAAAAAGGAGATACGGCAAAGGGAGCATTAACATGTTGAGTTTCGAAGATTATGGAATCGAATTCAATTCCTTTTTGTATCAAAAAATTGATAAAGTATCGATGATGTGTAGTGTCTGAGGAAAGAACAACGACCTTTTTCTTCATATTCCCAACTTGAAATTACGATAGATATTCTTACCCAGTTGAGTCAATATCTTGAATTCATCTGGAGTCGCACTTAAAACATGATCTCTAATGGTATTATCTGACTTATCAAGAGTAAAATGCTTTTCAATTATTTGGGCTCCTCTTGATATAGCAAGAAGAGGTATTTCAATTCCAATTGAATGATCACTATAACCAGAGAGATGACTATCTGTAAAACATTTCGGGAAATCTATCAGATCCCATGGTGAGGCTGGGTACATCGATTTACACCATAAATATTTAATATTATCATTCTCTAGAAATGGTGGATGATCTTCATCCCACATACCAAGAGAAATTATTGTTTGTTTTTCTTCACTAATTATTTCTTTAACAAGTTCTGGATTATCTTTTAATGTCCTTGAAGCGATTTTATATCGCTTAAAACCTACTTCTTTAGCGAGAGAATAAGCTTGTGGTGTAAATATTGAGGTCATTAATTCCACATCCATATAATTACACCACCTCTTTAAAATTTTAAGAGTTTCTAGATTCATATAGTTCATCTCATCTTTTTCACCTCGCCAACCTAACTGAAATTTGACTATATCAGCACCTGCGTATTTCGCTTGTTTAATTAGTTCATAACTAAGATCCAGATTCCCATTATGATTTAAACCTATTTCTGCAATAAATAACATCGTACCTCCTTTAAAAATTTATAAGTTGGAAAAATAATCAATCCTTTTAATTTAATAAAAAATGGGTAATAAAAATCAATTTAGATGTCTAAGAAATCTAAAATACACGGTTAATAAGTAAAATAGTAATTAGGTGTAGACAAGTTAATTCAGAATCACAATAAATCTTCATAAGCGATTAATTAAGATTTTTTTTATAGCAGAATATGCTGCTGTTTGAGCTTTTCGCTCAGAATCATAGGTCAAACCAGCAATATGAGGAGTGATAATGAGATTCTCATGTGTCTGAGCATACTTTATTAATGGGTGCTCACTTTTTTTCCCAGTCATCTCATCACTGATAACGTCAATGCCTGCTGCATAAATTTTTCCGTTTTGAAGATTGCGTACAAGACTATTTTCATCAATTACCTCACCTCTTGAAGTGTTTATAAAGTAGGCCCCTTTTCGTAGTGAATTAAACACATCATCATTAATCATTTTAAATGTTTCATCATTTAAATGGACGCAAACAACTAACACATCAATCTTTGAAATCATATCATATAAATTATGCTCTTGGCTAACATTTTTATCATTTATTTTTAAGTAGGGGTCATAAGCATAAATATTCATTCTAAAAGCACTTGCATATCGAGCTAAGTTACTCCCGATTCTTCCATATCCAACAATACCGAGGTGCATCCCATCCAATTCTCTTCCTCTAAATTGGCTCTCTGATTCACGCCACCTACCGTTTCGTACTGCTTGAAATGCATATGGCGTTTTACGAATTGTTGAAATCATAAGGTTAAATGTAAATTCTGATGAAGCATATATTTGATTTACTTCTTTTGTTCCTTTTAGAGTGTATACCTCAATTCCCCTTTTTTTTGAATCATCGATATTTATATGATTGCTTCCAGTAGATGGTGTTGCAATAATTTTAAGTGAAGGACAAGAATCCATAAGCTCACCATCGATGATGTAACTTGGGCAAGGACTGACCATCCATGCTTCAAATTGATTTTTCTTTAACAAATTAATGGTCTCTTTTTTGTTGGCCTGATAAGAAAACGTACAATCAAACTCATTCGTCATTTCTACCTTTAAATCTGGTATGAATTCAATAGGTGCAGATATTATTATTTTTTTCATCTTCTCAATTTCTTATCAATTAAAATGGAATAAAAGGACTTAAACTTATTAATTAGTTCTTTACGTTCTAACATAATAACCCCAGGGTAAAATAAAATAGAAAATAATGTTAGAGTTGTGTATAAAAATCCTGATAGTAAAATATTGAATATTAATTGGTTTGTAATAAATAATAATGATAAATATTTAGAAACAACAGCTATCAAAATAAAGTTTGCAATAATTAAAATTTGATTAAATAAAAATATTTTATAAGATAATTCAAGAAACCGAATAATCACAAATAGTAGAATATTGACATTAATAAATTGTATAATTACAACTTTCATAGATAAGCCAATCGCCCCCAGACCAAGTCCATTTAATTCAGATGGGGCAATAAATAAAAATGCAACTACAATACCTATTATACCTGTACTAACGCTTATATTTCTTATCACTTTTGTTTTTTCTGTCGCTTGCAAAACAGCACCTCCCAATTGACCATATGTTTGATGGATTGGATAAAATGCTAAAATTGACATAACTGTACTTGCATTGATGTACTGATCTCCAACAATCAATAAAATTATTTTTTCTGAATTAAATGAAATAAAAACTCCAAAAAATGCAGTCAGGAAAAAAAATACAGGAAGGTAATACTTGACATAATATTTAATAACTTTTTTGTCTTTTGATTTATAACTAGCCGACATTTCTCTCATCAACAAACTAGTAATAGATGCTGTAAACATAAAAAAAACTGAACCCAATTTAAATCCTAGAGAATAATAGCCCTGTTCCTCAGAACCTGAAAACACTTGAAGAAACCATCGATCTAATATTGCCACAATAAATACGACTAATCCACTAATGAAAAGTGGATGAGAATATGTGTAAAATTCTTTCATGTAATAAAAGAGTTCATTTTTTGTTAATAATATATTTTTGATCAAATTAACATTATTTTTTGCAAGTATGTACCAACTAGCGACGATTATAAATAGCAATGTAATATAATAAATGGAAAAATAAGTGAAGATGGTTAGAATGTTAAAATGGTAAAAAACTACTACCAAAGTTGTAAAAAAAATAATGCGCGAAATATTTATTTTTTCAAAGCTGAAAGTATATCCTAAAGCATCTATGGTGATTTGATTGAATTCTAGTATTAGTGTTAACAAACAAAAGATGAGCGCACCATAAATAATGTTAATTTTTTGGTCTGGCCAAATAACTTCCTGAAAACCAAGTTTTATGGAACCCACAGTAAACAATAGCAAAATTGTTACAATTAAAAGTATAAATAATGCATAAGCACCAATTAATTTCTTTTCACCTTGCCTATTGGAAAGTTTTGAATAAAATGCAGTAGTAATTCCAAACTTTAAAAATTTTAATGATGTGTTAAAAAAAGTAGTTAAAAAGTTAAAACTTCCATAAACCAAAGGACCTAATGCTCGTGGAACAAGGCTTATTGTTGCAAAGCTTAGTATAAGTGTAATCAGACTACTGAAAACTCTTGAAAAGTATCTTTTATTTAACGAGTCTTGACTCATATGCCATTGGTAGATAAACTCTAGAAAAGATTAGAAAGTAAGAAGTTTTTAATACAGATAACGTTTCGGTAATACTTTTTTAAAGTAGTTAATAATTATTGATCTTGCAAGAGCCAACTTTTCTTTTTCCTTCTTGGGACTTTTATTGACGTAGTCAATAAGAAAACCAAAAATTACACCCAATAAGATTCCTATAAATCCACAAGCTATGACAATATCTCTTTTAGAAGAAGAAGAGAATATTGGAAGATTGGGAGAATCTAAAATAACAACATAATCTGTTTCTTTTACTTCTTCAATTTTGGTTGTTTCGAATTGCTGTTTCAATGTTGTAAAAACGCTAGTTAATACAGCAACTTCTCTTTCAAATCTTTGTTGTTCTAACTGAAGCGCAGGTGAATTCTCAATACGCCTGTTCCTGTCTCTAAAGATCTTGAGATTTTCTTCAGCAGCAATTAACTCTTTCTCAGTATCTATAATCCGTTCCTTGATAAATCGTTTGGTGTCACCTGTCTTTGTTTTATTATACTTACGCTGGTGAGTGTCTAGTTCTTCAATAAGGGTTTTATTTATTTCTAAAGCAAATAAAGGTTCTGATGCACTAACGCTCAGTGATACAATTGATGTTTTTATATCCTCATTTACATCAAGCATACCTAAAAATTTGTCAACGGCTAAAACTTCTAAGGTTGTCAAATCATTATTTGAACTTTTAAGATCATTTGTCAAAATATCTAAAAGTGTTTTTTGTCGACCAAATTCTATAGTATCAAACTTACGTTTCAGCATGGAACGAGATAAAGTGCGGCTTTTGATAATCTCCGGATAAACCCATTTTGTTTCTGAATTAGATTCAGGAATATTTATTCCGAACTGTGCTGCAAGCCCTGAAGCTTGAGACATACTCCCCCCCCCGGTGGAAGAAGACATAATCTTTGATGTAGATGTATATACTGGCTTCAAAAAAAGCAAAACGTATATAATCGCCAAAGTACAAAATATAGTAGGCGTAATAATTATAACTTTAAACTGGCGAGCTAGAATTAGTATAATATCCATAAGTGTGATGAGATCTTCTTCATTCGAAGCAGTTGAATTTATACTTAGACCTTTTTGTTCTTTAACTTTCAAAAATTCCCCAATTTAGAATTTGAAATATAAAAGCCAAAATGGTTAAAACTGAGCATTATAAATTTCCCAAATAAATTTTTGCAATATGCTCTCCAATTGCAAAGGAACTAGTTGCCGCAGGTGATGGAGCATTGATAACATGAATCATATTCTCAACATTATTAATTACGAAATCATCCACAAGTTTTCCATCTGAAGCTAATGCCTGAGCCCTCACGCCAGCAGGACTATGAGAAATATCATCCTCTTTTATATCTGGAACAAGTTTTTGCAATGCATTTACAAATGCGCCCTTAAAAAATGATCGATAGTACTCATCCATAGCAGTATTGTAATATTTCCCAGCCATACGCCAAAAACCACTATAAGACAAGTAATCCCATATATCGCTTAAATTAATATCAGATTTTTTATATCCTTCACGAGCCCAGGCTAAAACAGCATTGGGACCTGCTTCTATTCTACCGTCAATAGTACGAGTAAAGTGTACACCTAAAAAAGGATAACGAGGATCTGGAACTGGGTATATCAAGTTTTTTACTAGGTGGCGGGCCTGCTTTCTGAGCAAATAGTATTCACCTCGAAATGGAACAATGCGCACTTTTCTATTGATTCCAGCAAGTTCAGCAACCTTATCAGAAAATAGACCTGCGCAATTAATTAAATATCTGGTTCGACATTCAAAAGTATCTGCAATAACAGTTATAGAATCAGGTTTATTAACAATATCGCCAACAAAAGCACCAGTAACAATTTCAGAACTTTTTTGAATATTTTCAGATAATTTCACACAGACTTGCTTATAATCGACAATACCCGTTTCTGGACAATAAAGTGCTGATAATCCCTTAGCATGTGGCTCGTAATCAGTCAATTCATCTGCTGAAAGTTTTTTGATACCTTTTATACTATTTCCCTGGCCGTGCTCATAAAGTAAATCCAGAGCTTTAAATTCATTTTTACTAGTAACAGTAATTAATTTCCCACACATATCGTAGGGAATACTATGTTGATTACAAAATTCTAGGAGCAAATTAATGCCACGCCTGCAATTTAAAGCCTTTAAAGAACCAGGTTTGTAATAAATCCCAGAATGAATTACCCCACTATTATGACCTGTCTGGTGCTGTCCTGTAGCAGACTCTTTTTCCATAATAACTACTTTTAGGCTAGGATTTTTTTTGAGCAGTGCATGGCCTGTAGCCAAGCCAATAATTCCACCACCAATTATGGTAACATCATACATTAAAATTTAATAGTTAAGTTTTTATAATTACCTATTTGCTAATACAACTACTCCAATTGCTTGAGCTAGGTTGGCAATAATTGAGGTCAATTCTTTAGCATACTCAGTATGATCAAATGGTTCTTCCTCTTTCTTCTTACCAATAGTTATTAATGAACCATCAGGAACCTTTGGACTAAATAATGCAAGATTATTATACTTTTTTGAATTCCCATTAGGAAATTCAATCCATATATTATTTTTATCAGCATCTGGAGAAAAACCACCAGACTGATTCAAATAGTATCTTAACCGCTTATTTGGTATGTGTTTATGAAACCCAGGTGAGTTTACTTCACCATTTATTGAAACTATATTGGTGTAGCCTCTAATAATTATTTCATCTCCATCTTGAATTTTGAAATTGAGTTTAGATCTTGGATCATTTATAATATTTTTTAATGAAATATTTATAGAGCGTCCATCTCTAACATACTGGGAAGCATCTGGATTGGCATTGGGCAATAAACCTCCAGATCTTTTAATAATATCTGTTATTTTTTCATTAGCTTTAATGATTGCATAATCTCCTGGATACATTACTTGACCTTTTATAGCGACATTTTTTTGATTAATGAAGTAAGGATCAGGTCGAATATGAACCATATCATAAGCCATTAAACCAAAATTTCCTCCAAACCTGGATTGATTATTTTTTAGAGTGTTATTAACCAATTCAAAATTTTTATCCATTTCAAAGTTAAATACCTCTGCATGCTGGTTCAGAGTCTTATTGAATGGGTCAATACGCGCTATCTCTACCTTAAAACGATATATATTTTTGTTTAATCCACCACTCTCTAAAATCAAGTCCTTCAAATTCATTCCTGTTTTGAGTGAATAATTACCTGGTAATCGTATGGAACCCTGTATAGAGACAGGTTTATTAAAAATAAAAATTTCTTTTTCATAAACTCTGATTATGTCATTTGGTTTCAAAACTAGATTTAGCTTAGATTCTGGAGATTGCAAAAGTTTTCCCAAATTAAAACTTTTAATTTTGCTTGTAATTCCATCATCATTTAGTCTTATTAGATCTGCTCTTTCTAAATAAGTTTTCTTGTTATACTCTTCATCTAAAATTCCACCAGCTTTGAAAATCAAATCATATACTGTCATATTTTTCTTAAGCTCAAAACGACCCGGAGTTTTTACATGACCTTCAATTGATACGTAGGTCTGTGAAACCATTTCTTCCATACCATAAACTCTAACTCTATCGGAACCTTGCAGTTCTATATCGTTTTTAGGATCTCCATCGATTGCTTGACCAAGATTCAACTTGATTAACTCTTCAGTGAAATCAGATTTAACTCGAACCACATCTACCCTCTCGAGGTATGCATCACCCAAAAGGCCATCTGCGTTATCAATTAATTGACTTAATTTTAAAGATCCACCAGTATCGTAATATCCAGGTCGAATAACTGCACCAATTAGTTCTACTACATTTTGTCGACTGTCAAATACTGAAAAAATCTGAATATGATCCTCATCTTGCAATAAGAATCCCTCTTTAGATTCAATTACCTCACTTAGATTTAAATCGATGTACCTACGATCCATGCCTAATTTCTCACGATCACTGAATGGTACTACACGATCGATCTGTGAACGGCCAAGATAAGCTGTGACCTTCAACCCTCCGGCGATATCAATTAGATCATTTAGGTTTTCACTATGTTTTAATTCATAAATTCCATTTCGTTTAACTGCGCCTTCTATTGATACAGTTTTTAAACGTGGAGGAATAAAAATTACATCATCTAACTGTAACTTCTGATCTTTTGGTTTCTTGCCCGTGAGTAAATAATCATAAAAATCAATCGATGCAATTTTCTTATCACCACGTATTAATTGAATGTCTCTAAGTGAACCAAAAAAGGTAGGACCATTGAAATAATATAATGCTGAAAAAAGTGTTGCTGAAGGGCTTACTGTATAAGCCCCTGGCTGTGCTATTTCGCCTAAGACCTGGATTCTTAATGGTCGCAAGTTACCAAGACTTACATCCAAGAAAGTTGTAGGAGTACGACTACCTTGTGGATTTAAACTTGCATAAGATTGAGAAAAAACTCTGAATAGCTTCGATTCTAAGAGATTCAAATCTAAACCATTCACAAATACTTGCCCTATTTCAGGGATGAAAACAAATCCCTCACGATCTACCTTCAAGACCTGCCTAAATTGGGTCTCTCCCCATAGCATTACAATGATTTCATCACTAGGACCGATTAAATAATCTGGATCTACTGCACCAACAGATGTTGCTTGAAATAATGCGGGATCTTTTTTGAAGATATCATAGCCAAAATAAGATACTCCGGTTCTACCAGATTGAAATTTTTTATCGATTAACTTTACTGATTCATCAATAATTTCAATTTCATCTTTTTCCATCCCCACAACGATTATTTCTGAATTGGAATGCCCATGGGAGATCTCGTTCGATTTTCCAAGTTCTGGAAGAACAACATTTTCTGAAGATTCAGGGATGGATCTTGAAAAACTATTAGAGGAATTTTGCTCTTGTTCGATGGCAGCATTAATTTCTTTTTCTGTATAACCTCGTGCCTTAGCAGCATCTATCACTTGATCTTTAGTCATTCCAGTTTGACTTATTATTTTTTTTGCCTGTTCAATTTCTTGCAAAGTTTGGCCAAATATCAGGCATGCAGATAAAATGGCAAATTGAAATATTTTTTTCATAATTAAGCCCACTTTTTTTAATTGTTATAGCCAAGGTATCCAGTAGGATTGTCATCAAAATATGCTCCCTCCACCTTATTATATGTATACATAGCTAACCAAAATTGCTTTTGTTCTTGAATGGTGACAGTTTCATTAATTCCATTTGCAATGTTTTTGCCAACTTGACCATTTGCGTATAGGCAAATCATAATGTTTGAAAATTCACTATAACGCTCGGTTAAGTTTTCACATAATAGACGCTGGCTTTCATTACTTGTATTTATATCAATGGTAACATAAACTTTACCTTGTGCAAATGATGAAGATAACTTTTCCACTCTCTCAATTTTGTATTCAGGAATTAAAGGAATAGTCCTTTCATTATTTTTACCGTGAAACGGTTTGATCTCTTGCGTTTGATTTATTTCTTCATTTTTATTTTTTGTTTTCGTTAGAGTTTTAATTGGCTCAATTAGTTCGGGTTTAATTTTTGCTTCTGTTTCTATTTCTATTTTTTCAATATTCAAAGCACTGACTACATCTCGTTTAATGGAATTCGAAAAAAAATAAAGGTTTAGCATAGTTGTAACTATTATCGTAAAAAAAATAACTATTATTGTTTGAGTATTGATCAAATTTGTAAAAGGACTTGATGAACTAAGATTATTATTATTTTTTTGTTTCTCATATTGCAAATCCAATTCATGCTGCTTCGTTTGTGCTTCAGCTAGGTCTTTTGTGCCCAACGAATGGAATACTTTTTTATCCTTCTTTTGACTTTCAGTGTTATAAACATAGGTCTGGTAATAATAATAACCATCACGACCCTTTCGATATATACTACTCATTAAAATAAAGTTCCATTTTTATACTTTTTAATAGTACTGATACAATAATTGATAATTCAAAAAAGAGATTATTAGATAACTACTATTTAACTACCTTAATTAATATTTAGATAATAGCTTATATATATATAAATAAAAACCAAATATTTTTTTATAAATATATATTATATATTATTATTTTTATTATACTTATGATATTTAACTACCATTTGTCTACCATTAAATAAATTATTATTTGAAGAAGTGAAGATTTAATTTGTAAAACATATCTTTTTTTACGCTCTACTTCTAATGAGCTAATGAAAAAATTATAAATTATTCTAAACTAAATCATATTATCTTTTTACAAAGTAATAATTTAAAAGGTATTATTACTACCAAGGTATAAGCATTTATTCTGGAATAATTTTTTTAATACATTTAAAAACAAAGGGAGGTAAATAGTTAATTCTTTCTATTTTATCACCAATTCTTGTTACAGGGACACTTCCATATTTCCCATAGGAGATATATGCTTTCCCAAAAACTTTAATAACACGTTTTATCTTATTTTTCCCCATTTTATGATCAACATTTGAAATTGAATCAAAATCTTTTTTACTAAAATATGACTTTCCTTCTAAGTTCTGCGGAATGCCTTCAAAATTATCAGAACACAACTGAAGTACGTGGCCAATTTTTCTACTCGCATTATTTGTTTTAACAATTATGTTATGATAAGTGTTTTTGCTGTAATTAGCCTCAACTTTATTTTGGTATATAATATTTCCTTCATCAATTTGATTATTGATAAAATGATACGTATACCCAGTGTATTTCTCCTCAAAAAATAAAGACCATGGTGTTGCGTGTACGCCCCCATACTTTGGAAGTAATGAATCGTGGTAGTTTACAATTCTACCGAACGTTAGTATAGTTTTCTCCTTTAATATTTGAGGACACGCTAACGAAAATGTCAGATCTATCTTCATGTTCTTTACTTTTGATAAAAATATAGGGTCATTGATTCCATCAGGTTTAATGATTGAAAACTTTTTATGGTATTTATATAGAAATGTTGAACGATTAAAGTAAAATATATTTTCATCAAAAGGGTTGAAAAACTTTTTAACAACATACTTAACTAAACTCGTTATAGGTGATGATTTGATTGGTGGAATATTAGTTGCATCTATAATTACCACTAGCTTGAAATCATTATTTTCTTTAATTACCTTGATTAGAGCTTTTAGTAATATCTCTGTTATTAAACTATTACTATCACCAATGACTGCGATATTCATATGTTATATCTATAGCGTTGTTATATGTGCATAATGATTTAAGATAAATTGACTTCTTCTATTTTTTAAAATCAAGAATGATAATCTTGAAACCAATTAATAAATTTAGGTATACCTTCAGAAATTGATGTTTTTGGGTTATAACCCAGCATTTCCTTACTGTGCTCTATTTCTGCAAAAGTTTTTTCAACATCTCCCATTTGTAGACCCATAAATTCAATATTTGCTTTAACACCAAGCTTCGCTTCAATTATTTTTATCATACCCATTAGTTCTTCGCAACGGTTATTCCCAAGGTTGAATACTTCGCAATCATAGTTCTTTTCAATACTTGCTCTTGTCCCTTGTATAATATCTTCAACATACGTGAAATCTCTCATCATATTACCATGATTATAAACTTGAATTGCTTCCCCTTTTGCAATTTTTTCAGAAAAAATATACAGTGCCATATCAGGCCTCCCCCATGGACCATATACAGTGAAGAACCTTAAACCTGTTGTGTTTAGACCATAAAGATGGCTATAACTATGAGCCATGAGTTCATTCGATTTTTTTGATGCTGCATATATAGATATAGGTTTATCTACAGAATCATTCACTGAAAAAGGAAGCTTTTTATTCCCTCCGTACACTGAGGAACTAGAAGCATATATCAAACCACTTACTTTATGCTTTTTACATAGATCTAAAACATTCATGAATCCCATCACATTAGTTTGAATATATATTTGAGGATTCTCAAGACTATAACGGACTCCTGCTTGTGCGGCTAGGTTAACGACCTTCTCAGGTTTGAAGTTATCAAATATTTCGTCTATTGAGTTCAGGTCACAAATATCTGTTTTTTTGAATTTGAAATTTTTATATTTCTCAAGTTGGGTCAAACGAGCTTTTTTAAGATCAGGATCGTAATAATCATTTAAATTATCAACTCCCAAAACAATATAATCATCTTCAAGAAGATTTTTACAAAGGTGCATTCCAATAAAACCTGCACAACCAGTAACTAAGATATGCTCTGACATAAAGCCTATAACCTCCAATGCCTAATATTTTCATTTGAAAATGTTTCTTTATTGTATAAAGATTTGATATCGATAAGGACACCTTCCGGTTTAAGCATTTTCATCCAATCAGATCTATTAAAATTTGAATATTCTTTGTGCCCAACAGCAAGTATGATGGCATCTTGATTTTTGATATCATTTAATGATTTTAATTCAACACCAAACTCTGATTTTACTTCTTTATAGTCTGCCCATTCATCAGTAATGATTAGCTTGCAATTGTATTGCTCTAACGATTTGTAAATTGAAATGACCTTAGTATTACGTATATCTGGGCAGTTCTCTTTAAAAGTTAGACCTAGAATGCTTATCTCTGCTCTATCTATAGGCACTCCCTGTTGATCTAACTCGGATATAGTATTTTCAACGATATGTTTTCCCATACCATCATTAATTTCTCTACCAGATAAAATAACCTTAGGCTCATATCCTACTTCCAAAGCCTTATGTGTTAAATAATACGGATCGACTCCAATACAATGACCTCCTACCAATCCAGGACGAAAAGGAAGAAAATTCCACTTTGTTCCAGCAGCCTCTAGAACTTCAATTGTATCTAAATTTAATTTATTGAAAATAACCGATAATTCATTAATTAAAGCAATATTTAAGTCACGCTGTGTATTCTCAATTACCTTTGCAGCTTCTGCAACAATTATTGAGGAGGTCTTATAGGTCCCTGCCGGTATGATACTACGATATAATTGGTCAATATACTCAGCAGTTTGAAAATTACTCCCAGATGTGATCTTAAGTATTTTTGTTAATGTGTGCTTTTTATCTCCTGGGTTAATTCTTTCAGGACTATACCCACAAAAAAACTGCTCATTGTAAGTGAGATTGGATTCTTTTTGTAATATTGGAACACATATTTCTTCCGTGCAGCCAGGGTATACTGTTGATTCATATATAACAATATCATCTTTACTCAAAACTTTTCCAATCATCTTTGTAGCATTGATTAATGGGGAAAGATTTGGAGAATTGTTATCGTCTACGGGAGTTGGAACAGTGATAATATATATATTTGATTTATTTAGATCTGTTGTTGATGATGTAAAATTCAGTCTATTTTTATTTAAAGAAAAATCTTCTTTAGAAAGTTCGTTGGTTCTATCAAAGTTTTGCTTTAATTCACTTATTCGTCTTTGATCAATATCAAAACCCAAAACCCTATACTTTTTACTAAATTCTACAGCTAGTGGTAATCCAACATAGCCAAGACCAATAATTGCAATATTAAGTTTATTTTGATTCATTTTATTTTTTTATAACGCGATATTTTTGAAAACTATGATTATATTGTAATTCATTTATCATAAGTAGTAATTCCATCAAATATGATTATTTGAGTTCAACAACAAAAATCATCCATTAATGCTTACCAAACCCATTTATCTAATTAATTCTTTCCCCTTTCTTATCAACTTTGCCAATTATTTTTCCAGGATTACCTACTACAAGTGAGTATGGCGGCACATCTTTAGTGATAACTGCACCAGAACCGATCATTGCATATTCACCAATTGTAACACCGCATACTATGGTTGCATTTGCTCCAATACTTGCAGATTTTTTTACTAATGTTTTAGTATAGTATTGAGTTCCTTTTTGAGGAAATTCAGATCTTGGAATTTTAATATTAGTAAAAACCATTGAAGGTCCGCAAAATACATGATCTTCAATTTCAACTCCTTCATAAACTGATACATTATTTTGTATTTTTACATTGTCACCAATACTCACATTATTCCCAATATTTACATTTTGCCCTAAAGAACAATCCCTGCCAATTACGACACCTGACTGAATATGAGAAAAATGCCAAATCTTTGTACCGTTCCCAATCTTAACATCATCATCTATATATGATGATTTATGACAAAAGTAATCTATAGATCTATTTTTCATTTTAATATTTGCTCACTTGCCTCTACAAGAGTTTTTACAACTTGAAGACCATGTGAGATATTTGAAATCTTTGGCTCACCATTTTTTATACAATTTATAAAATACTCAAGCTCTACTTCTAAAGGCATCTTTTTGTCAAATGGAATCAATTTAATAGGTCCATCAATCTTTTCTGGTATCCCAGATTCCAAATCAATTTTTTTTGAATAATATTTTAAAGGTTTATCTTCTAGGGAATCTTCAAAAGAAATCATTGCCTCAGATCCTATGACCACTAACCTATGCTCTTTAAAAGGATGTAACCAGCTCACAAATATATGCCCTTTTACTCCATTTTTATATTCTAATTGAGTCAAGGTTGAGTCAGGTATTCCTTGTTGAAGGAAGGTACTACCATTCGCATTAACTTTTTCAGGAATTGAATTAGTTAAATACTGGAAAATCGCTATATCATGTGGCGCTAAGCTCCAAAAGACATTTTCCTCAGTGCGAACTTTTCCAAGATTTAGTCTATTGCTATATATGTATTGTAAATCACCAATATCATCATTCACTATCATTTTTTTAATCTTCATAATTGCGGGATGAAACAAAAGTACATTTCCAACCATTGCATTAACTTTATTTTTATATACTAGATCAACTAATTCCTCTGCTTCTTTAATAGATAATGTCATAGGCTTCTCAATAAGAAGATTCTTTTGAGTTTTTATTAAGGTTTTGGCAATTTCAAAATGTGTTTTTGCAGGAGTTGCAATCACAAAACCATCATAATCTTCTAACAATGCATTTTGAATATCTGAATGTATTTTAATTCCAGGATATTCATTTAAAATAGAGTTCAATATATTGTTCTTTATTTCCACAATACCTTTAAGTGCATTTAGCTTGCTGAGTGTCTTTATATGATTTTTTCCCCAGTAGCCTGCTCCAATTACACAAATCTTTATATTCAACTTTGATAACTCCAATTTATATCTTGATATTCGATATTTTCAAAATAAGTAGAGCTCTTCTTTAATAATTAAAAAATAAGGAAAGAAAATTCTTGAATTGTATATCATCGATTTTGATTAGCAAGTGCAATAAGATATTCTCCATAGGGGTTATTTCGCATTTTTTCTCCTAATACTTTTAACTGAATTGAATCTATATAACCCATTCTGAATGCAATTTCTTCGATACATGAAATTTTCATTCCTTGTCTTTTTTCTAGAGTTTGTACAAATTGCGATGCTTCAAGTAACGAGTCCTGTGTTCCTGTATCGAGCCAGGCAAAACCTCTACCCATTTTTTCTACTTTTAATCTTTGTTGAGATAGATATGTCTTATTTACATCGGTAATCTCTAATTCACCTCTATCAGATGGCGTTTGATTTTTTGCTAAATGAATAACATCATTTGGATAAAAATAAAGACCTGAGACAGCATAATGACTTTTTGGATTTGTTGGTTTTTCTTCAATTGATATCGCCTTCCCATTTTTATCAAAGTCAACTACACCATATCTTTCTGGATCATTAACATAATACCCAAATACAACTGCATTCCTATTAATCTTTACCTCCCTCACGCTTTCTTTTAAACGCTTAGGGAGTCCTCCTCCATAAAAAACATTATCTCCTAGAATTAGGCAAACGTCATCATTCTTGATAAATGACTCACCTAGAATAAATGCCTGAGCAAGCCCATCAGGGGAGGGTTGAACTTTATATGCTAGACTTAAACCAATTGTAGAACCATCTCCTAAAAGATTCTCAAATCTAGGTATATCCTCAGGAGTGGATATAATGAGGATTTCTTCTATTCCTGATAACATTAGTGTTGATAATGGATAGTAAATCATTGGCTTATCATAAATAGGAAGCAATTGTTTACTTACTACTTTAGTAACTGGGTATAACCTAGTTCCACTCCCTCCAGCTAAAATAATACCTTTCATTTATTTGACTACCCCCAATCTCTCTTGTTGATATATTTTTTCTTGAATATTTTTCCACCAAATTTGATTATTCAAATACCAAAGGATTGTTTTTTTAATACCCGTTTCAAAACTTTCCTTAGGTGCCCAACCTAGTTTATTTTTTATCTTACTAGCGTCAATAGCATATCTAAAATCATGTCCAGGACGATCATCCACATACACTATACTATCGCTATAACTTCCACCTGATTTTTGTGGAATGAGTTCATCTAAGATATCACATATAGTTCTAACTATCTGAATATTTGCGATTTCATTATCCCCGCCGATATTATAGGTCTCACCTATTCCACCAATATCAACAACAGTTTGAATTGCCTCACAATGGTCACGAACATATAACCAGTCTCGAACATTTAATCCTGTTCCATATACAGGGAGATCTTTGCCAGTCAAAGTATTTATAATCATTAAGGGTATTAATTTTTCTGGGAATTGATATGGACCATAATTATTAGAGCAATTAGTAATTATTACCGGAAAATCATAGGTCCTAAACCAAGATCGTGCTATATGGTCAGAACTTGCCTTGGATGCAGAATACGGCGAACTGGGGTCATAAGGAGTGCTTTCTATAAATTTACCTTCATTACCTAAGCTACCATAGACCTCATCTGTTGATACATGTATAAATCTAAAATTATTTTTCAAATCACTATTCAAATTTTTCAACCATTGATTTGATTCATATAATAAATTAAGTGTCCCCACTACATTTGTTTGTATAAATTCAGCTGGGCCATCAATTGAACGATCAACATGGCTTTCTGCGGCAAAATGAACAACCACATCTGGATTGTACTTTTGTAATAAATCGCCTACAACTTCCGGGCTACAAATATCACCTTTAATAAAACTATAATTAGGTTGATTATCGATAAAATTCAAATTCTCTTTATTCCCTGCATAAGTCATTTTATCTAAGTTAACAATTTGATCTGCAAGTTCATTTTCAAACAAATAATGAATAAAATTTGAACCAATAAAACCACAACCCCCTGTTATTAAATATGTTTTCATATACATTAAATTCTAATATTTATTCAGAACTTCAATAATTCTATTTTGTTTCTCATTATCTAAATATGGATGCATAGGTATAGAGAATATCTGCCTGGAAGTTTTTTCAGATATTGGAAAATCACCATTCCCATAACCTAATTTCTTAAAAACAGTTTGTAAATGAAGAGGTAATTTATAATAAATCATACTTGGTATGTTTGCATTAGATAAAATCGATATTATTTCATTTCTTTCTAATTCTGAATTAGCCAATAAAGAATATTGTGCCCATGAAGACAAATAATCTTTTGGAATAAAAGGTTTATTAAAATTAGAGGTAATCTTATTTGAATAATAATTCGCAATTTTATTCCTTAATATTAATTCATCATTAAAAATAGATAATTTTTCTAATAAAATGGCCGCTTGAATAGTATCGATCCTTCCATTAATTCCTATTCTAATATTTTCATATTTATCAGAACCACTACCATGAATTCTAATTGATCTCATTTTGTGAAATAATTCTTCATCATTCGTAAATATTGCTCCTCCATCCCCATAGCATCCTAGAGGTTTTGCTGGAAAAAAACTAGTACAAGCTACATCACCAAAAGAGCCTGATTTTTCCTCTCTGATCTCACCTCCAAAACCTTGCGCTGCATCTTCAATAATCATAAGATCATATTTTTTTGCAACTTCATTAATTAAACGGTATCTCGCCGGTAAACCAAATAAATCGACAGGTATTATAGCTTTAGCATTTAGCCCTTTACTTTCTGCATCTTGGATAGCATCTTCAATGCCATCTGGATTCAAATTATAAGTACTTTCATATATATCGACAAAAACAGGTTCCGCACCAAGTAGCGATATAACCTCAGCAGTAGCAATATAGGTAAATGGAGTTGTAATTACTGCATCTCCAGGACCAATGCCATACGCCATTAATGGTATTAATAACGCATCTGTTCCCGAAGAACAAGATATACAATATTTCATATCTACATATTCAGAAAGTTTTTCCTCAAGCTCAAAAACTTCAGGCCCCATTATATATTTCCCATGGTCTAAAACAGATTTTATTCTTTTATCTATTTTCTCTCTGATTTTAGATTGTTGTGTTTTTAAATCGATAAAGTCCATGATTTTTAAAATAATTTAATCTTGCAGATAGCCAATTTTAATTAATGCTTGAAATATATTATCAACCAATTCTTCTGGTGACTTACTTCCATCTGAATTAACTACTATATCTGGAGATTTTGGTTTTTCATATGGATCAGATATCCCAGTGAATTCTTTTATCTTGCCCTCTCTCGCCAACTTATAAAGACCTTTTGAATCCCTTTCTTCACATTTTTCAAGAGAGGTATTAACGTAAACCTCAATGAAACTTCCAACTCTAGATATTAGATCCCTATTGATTTTTCTATCATGCTCGTAAGGGGCAATAGGTGCGCAAATTGCAATGCCACCATTTTTTGTTATCTCACTAGCAACAAAACCAATCCTTTGGACATTTAGTGACCTATGTTCTCTTGAAAAACCTAATTCACTTGATAAATGAGTTCTAACAATATCCCCATCAAGCAATGTGACTGGTCGACTTCCTTCTTCAAGAAATTTTATCAGTAATCCATTTGCAATTGTAGATTTACCAGAACCAGAAAGCCCTGTAAAGAATATAGTAAACCCCCTGTTATTTAAGGGGGGTCTAGATTTTTTTAATTCCTCTGCAACCTCAGGATAGGAAAACCATTCAGGTATTTCATCACCTTTATCTAATATATCCCTTAATTCAGTTCCTGATATTGTTTGATAATCTTCGCTTTCATCCAATGACTCCAAGGATTTATAACTATTGTCACTAGTAGTATATACCATAAATTTGAAAGGTACAATCTCAATACCAATCTCTTGTTTATATTTACTTAATAACTCTTGCGCATCATAAGGTCCATAAAATGGATTGCCTTTACTATCATTACCTGGTCCAGCATGATCTCGTCCAACTATTATATGTGTACATCCATAGTTTTTTCTTATTATTGCATGCAATAATGCTTCTCGCGGTCCTCCCATCCTCATAGCTAGAGGCAATAAAGCAAGCACTGCAGAATCTCTAGGATATTTTTCTATAATATGCTGATAACATCTAACTCTAGTATAATGATCTACATCACCAGGCTTGGTCATACCTACAACTGGATGTAAAAAAAGTTTAGCATCAAGTTCCTCCATAGATTTCAATGTCATTTCAATATGTGCTCGATGCAAAGGGTTTCTAGTTTGAAAAGCAACAATCTTTTTCCAATCCTTATCTTTAAATTTCATTTTTGCTTCATTCGGACTAAGCCTATAATCTCGATAATCGTAATGATTAGGCATAGAAATTTTTTCAATTACCCCACCTAAATAAACTTTATTCCCAATATTGAACATATAGTTTACCGCAGGGTGACCATGGTCGATAGTACCATAAACGACCTCCGCCTCTTGATGAAAATCTGGCTCCCATATACTCTCTACGACCATAGTTGCAATCTTGAAACCTTCTTTTTCACGAAGTGTTATTTTTTCACCAATATTAACCTGATCTGAAAATTTCTTGTCAACATCCAATGTAATGGGAATTGGAAATAATTCACCAGTAGCAAGACGCATATCACTCAATACCATTAAGTAATCATCTTTGTTCATAAATCGATCAAGTGGGCTGAAACTTTTATCTAGAATCATCTCAATATCACAAAGCTGCCTGTCAGTTAACAACCATGACTTTTCTAATACCATTTTACCCATTAATATATTCTTTTATTTTAATATTTTCTTAAAATATTTAATAGTCTGAATTAGACCTTCATCAATATTAACTTTCGGTTTCCAACTTAATTTATCCATTATAAGACTTATATCGGGTTGACGCTTTTTAGGATCATCTTCTGGAAGCGGTTTATAAATTATTTTTGATTTAGATTTTATCAATTGAATAATTTTTTCTGCTAAGTCTTTTACAGAAAACTCAATCGGATTACCCATATTAACTGGACCTGTAAAATCATCTCCAGAATTCATAAAAAGTAGAAAACCATTAATTAAGTCATCTACATAACAGAAACTTCTAGTTTGACTACCATCACCATATATAGTTATATCACTATCTTTTAAAGCCTGTACAATAAAATTACTTATTACTCTACCATCATCTGGCTGCATTCTTGGCCCATATGTATTAAATATCCTTGCTACTTTTATTTTAATTCCATGCTGTCGATGATAATCAAAAAATAATGTTTCTGCACATCTCTTACCCTCATCATAGCAAGCT
>PBFM01000039.1 GCA_002718655.1 Fidelibacterota bacterium | reverse complement strand
CATTTTTTACTTGAATTTTAAATCGATGTTGAGTACTTTTCTAGGCACATTTGTATAATTTTTAAAATTTATAATACGTAGGTGTGATTAAAATTAAAATAGTTAAGGAGGAGTAATATGAAACGATTTATCGTTCTACTTTCCGCTTTATTCTGTCTTTCTTTTGCACAGGATATCGCAGGCAGTTGGACTCTTACTGGAGTTGATGTAAACTACTACAACTTCGCAAGACCCAACCTTGCCACAGCAGGTGATGCATATGCTGATATGGGATATCAGTACTACACACCTTTATTCGTATCTGATTCATATGGACTTGGTGCAAGTTTACCACTAGCGTGGTTACCACCAGGATATATGTTCCTAGAAGTACGAAATGGTCCTTTTGGTGAAGGCGGCCTTGCTGCAAATGGAGTTAACCTTAATGTTACTTTATATGCAGATGGAACCGGAATGATTCCTGAAGGGAGTACATATCCTGATATCGAGCTTGATGAGGCTTCATGTACTACATTCGGTCAAGTATTACCTGTAACTGATGAAGTTATATATACATCTAACAAAGATGCAGGCGCTACTTTACCGCTAACAGATATAACAGGTTCTGCAAGTAAAAACCCTTATGCAGGCACAACTATGGGTACAATGAGCTTAAGTCAATCAGTGGTTTTCTCATTCTTCCCAATTAATGCTGTTCCTGATGTATCTCCATGGCTTTTATTTTTTGATGCAGAAACTCCAGCGGTATACCCTGTTCCAGATGAGAATGGGTTATACTCAACTCTAGGAGTAACTGGTGGATGGATTAAAACTGAAGATTTCAGTGGTTCTATCGGTGATGCAGATCCTTTATCATCAGATCAACCTAGCCCAGATTTAGCATTATACTGGCACACAATAGATGGTTACTCAGCTGATACAGGATTTGGTGATGATGGTTTAGAAAGCGACGAAGATGGTGATGGAACTGACTATGATAGAATTTTTGGTCTTCCAGCTATCTCTGCTACATACGTAGACCCAACTCTTGCTGCAAGCTTTGGATTTGGTGATGACTTTGACCGTCTTATTGCAGGAGATATTACAGCTGAATTAACTGGACTAGTTTATGATGGTTGCATTGGCTTAGTTGCCCCTCAAGTTGAAGATCAGTGTTCTCAAGTACTTGCAGGCGGAATTGCACAAGCAACTGCAACATGCCAATCTTATGCTGATATGGATACTACTGGAGGCGATGGCCTATTTGTAGTATTATATGCTGGTTGCTTAGGCGACTGTTTTGATCCAACAGGACAAAATGATACTTGTGGTGATGAAGCACATGCTGCATGTGCTGCTGAAGCAGGTATGGGCGTTGGAATGTATGGAAGTTGCGAAAACTGGGCATCTGCTTATGTAAATGGCGGACCTGGTGGTGCTGCTGGTGCTACTGTAACTTATTTAGCTAGCACTATCGTTGCTGCAATGGATCCACCTTTATATGAAACGTGTATGGGTGCTGCTCAGCAATTTGGTGGAGATGAATTAATTGCAGTTTCAGCTGTAGTTAACAATCTTTGTTTAGGTGCTGGATTTGAGCAAGAAAGTTGCGATGGATTAGTTGAATTAGTAACAGTTACTTATGGTGTATCTGATTGCGCTACTCTAGATGCAAGCTCTGGAACATTAACAGCCGCTGCTGGTGGATTAGTTACTTCTACTGATGAAGATGCTAGTGGTGATAACTGTGGTGAGTGGGCATTATCTGTAGCTGATAGTTTTGCGGCTCAAGCAGCAGAAACAGGTTATATGACTTGTACTGACTTGGCTGCAGCTACTGTAGCTAGCGGAACTTATGTTACTACAACTGACGATTATGAAAATGCTGAAATGGCAAATGAGATTTATGTTATGAACCCGGATCCAAACTTTGCGTTATGGAACCAATTTGTAACATTTAATGCGTATATGTATGGTGAAACTGGCTCTGCAAACTATCTTGTTGCAGACTATGACCATAACTTAGATTGGAGCACTGTATTCTTTGTAAGTGCTGCAACTGGACAGCCATGTGATCCTACTTCAGGCGATCCGTACTGTGTTGTTCCAATGGCTCCTGGTAGTGATGGGCAGCTTGGAACTGCAGATGATGGAGGACGTCTTGTATTTAAATACAATCCAACTTGCGTACCTGTAATTGAAGCAATGGAAGTTCAAACTGAATTTGTAGGCTTCGCAGAAGGTGAGTGTACTCATGATGGTGATGTAACTGGTAACTCTAGTGTAGACGTACTTGATGTAGTTGCACTAGTTCAATATGTTATTGGAAACACTACTTTAACTGATGAAGAACTATGTAGAGCAGATATCAACTCTGATAGTGCTGTAAACGTACTTGATGTAGTTGCTATTGTTCAATCTATCGTTAACTCAAGAGGCGAAGCTGCAACATCTGCTGAATTTTCTAGAACATCTAATGGTTTAGAAATGACTGCAAATGGCGTGGTTGATGCTGTTCAAATGACATTATCTCACGGTAATGACTTTATCATTGAGCTAACTGATAATGCATTAGTTGCTGAATATAATACTGTAGACAATAAAACAACATTAATGGTTGTTCTTCCTGAAGAAGGTAGCTTATTTGCTTCAACAGGAGAGTATACTATTGATGAAATTATTGCTGCAAACGCAGATGGATACATTGAAACGTCAATGCCTGTATCATTTAACTTAAGTGATGCGTATCCAAATCCGTTTAATCCAAGCACAAACCTTGATATTGAGCTTTCTTTTGAAAGTAATGTATCTGTAATGGTTTATAATGTTATGGGTCAAATGGTAAGCGTACTTCATGATGGTAATATGGCTGCAGGAATGCATTCAATTACTTGGGATGCTTCTAATTTAGCTAGTGGTATGTATATCATTAAAGCTGAAGTTGCAGATGAAGTATTAAGTCAGAAAGTAATGCTTCTTAAGTAAGTATTATTTAATACTCTTATTAAAAAAGGCCTTACATTATTTGTGAGGCCTTTTTTTTTATTTCATCTTTACATTGAAATATCATAGATTTCATGGTGTTTTATATGATAGCAAATAAATTTAAATTTAAATTACTAGGGAATAAAGCTGCTACATCGTTTCTAATCCTATGCACCCTATCCTTCTTACAATCCGCCATAGTAACAGGTAAAGTAGTCGATAAAAAAAACAAGAACCCTTTAATAGGGGCAAATATTTTTATTGAAATAGATGATCAAATTATAAGTGGTAGCGCAACTGATGTAGATGGACTATATACAATTGAAGGCATTGATGAAGATGGTTATTATAATCTAAAAGCAAGCTATCTAGGATATGAACCCTTCTTATTAGAAATAGAAATTGATGATGTTGATAAAAAGTATGAGATCAACCTTGAGCTAGAGCCAAGCGCAATTAAAGTAGATGAAGTGATTGTAAAAGATGAAAAAAGAAGAGAAAAAAAGACAGAGGCACCAGCGTCAAAAGAGATTATTAGTTCAAGAGATATCAGACGATCAAACACGACTAATCTTGGAGGCTACTTAAAAGGTCTTAAAGGTGTAGACTTTACATCAAGTGGTATAAATAATTTCAGTCTTTCAGTTCGCGGATTTAACAGTAGTTCTAGCACTCGCTTACTTATGCTAACTGATGGTAGAGTTGCAAACATACCTGCTCTTAGAGTAATTAATTTTAGCACAATACCTCAGTCATCAGAAGATGTTGACAAAATTGAAGTTGTTTTAGGGCCTGCTACTGCATTATATGGAGCAAATGCACATAGTGGTGTAATTAACATTATATCTAAACCTCCTTCTACATCAGAAGGGTTCAATGCTAGTTTTTCAGGTACAGATGATGACCGTCAATTAAAAAAGTTTACTACACGGTATGCAAAAAAATATGGAAATATAAGCTTTAAAATATCTGGAGAATACGTACATGCTAATGAGTGGCCTTATATATCAGAGAGTGAGTATAAGCTTCACAGATACCCTTGGGCTGGCTACCCTGAAAGAACTATTGACGGTAAAGATAATAATCCATGGGAAGGAATTCCGGCATCTGGAGGAACATTAATAAATGGAAACACTGCGATCAATAATTATGGTGTTGAGGTTCTAATTGGTAATGGTGAAGCTAATCATGGAGACTTGGATGGAGATGGAGTAGCTGGTGAAGATTGGTACAATGGTGTTGATGATGATGGAGATGCTATTGACTCTGATGGAGATGGCTACTGTAATGGTCAAGAAATGCAATTTGGAAGTGACTGGGATGATCCCTCAGATTATCCTAATGGAGATATTGAAAGTTTCTCAAATTGGATTGATGAAGATTACTTTTATGCTGATGGAATAGATAATGATGGAGATTGGGAAGACTATAATAATAATGGCATTCCAGATGAGGGCGATTTAGGAATTGATGAATATATTGACAATCAGTATGATAACTGGTATGATGGCGTTGATAACGATGGAAATGGCATTGTAGATGAAAGCACTGAGGTTCGTACTGACCCTTCTACACCAACAGGGAATTGGGCAACAAACTTAGAGCAGGGAATTCTTGTTTTTAATGGACGAAAGCAAAAAGATATAGCCTCAAACCCTCTTTATAACCCTGATGAGTGGATAGACTATGACCCAGATGGTGACGGAGTTGATGAATCTGAAGGAGATTGTTTTGCCTGTACTTATATTGGACTAGATAATCATATAAGAGGTGCAATGAGATATGACGAAGATTTATTTAAATTAGAGTTTGATATGTATATATATGACTTTGGAGATGATGGAACTCCAGGAGACCCATTTTATGATTTGTCCGGAAATGATGGAGTATATAACATTGGTGAAGGCTGGAACTCACTTCTTGGGAGTTGGAGTGACAATGGCCTCGATGGACTTCCTGGAACAGGAGATGAAGGAGAAGGTGATGGAGTATGGCAGCCTGGTGATGGTTGGGTAGACACGAATAATAATGGTCTCGTTGACCCTGGAATTGACCTTCATCTACCTTGCTATGATAATGATAATAATGGATCATGCTGGTTTCTTGATGGAGATACTATGTACACTCAAGATGATTTTACAGATGTATGGCCACCCGCAAATGGAGAGTGGGATAGTGATTGGTATGGTCAATCAGAGCAAATATATGACTGTGGTCAAGATGGGTATTGTTTTGATGATGTAGATCAAAATACTTGCGGAGCTAATGGATGCATTGCAGTTGATATATATGGAAATGTAGCTACAGACCTAAATGGAAATCCAATATATATTTCTGGACCTGATTTAGGGGAAAATGATGGGCAATTAATTGCTATTGATGTAAATGAGGGTGACGGAATTCTTGATATGGGAGATGGTGTCTATGGTTTTTCAGGATTAGATAGTAATAATGATGGGGACTATCTAGATGAAGGAGATGTTCCTCCTGATTATATAGAAAATTTTGATATATCGGATGATGTCAATGCTGATGGAATAACTGATTATCCTGATTTTGAAGTTGAAAATAAAAGAGCTGAGTTTAGATTAGATTATGACCCAAGCTCTGATTTCAACTTAACATTTCAAACTGGGTATTCATGGACAAAAACTCAGCAGGTATCTGGGATTGGCCGTTTTTTAGCTGAAGGGTGGGAATCTCAGTACTACCAATTAAGAAGTCGATACAAAGATTGGTTCGGTCAAGTTTATTATAATGCAAGCAATTCTGGTAATACCAGAAATTATAATATAGGTCAAGTAATTAATGATCAATCTTCTAATTTAGGAGCACAAATTCAAAATGAATTTTTTATCCCTCAAGTTAATACAGAGGTTACCTGGGGCTTTGATTACTCTAAAACAATGCCAAAAACGTTTGGTACTATCCTAAATGATGGACCGAATGGCTACGATGAAGATGGAGATAACGCTCTGCTTCAAACTGATGGAATAGATAATAACCTAGATGGAGTAATTGATGATGACTTTGATGGAACGGATGAACCGGATGAATACTCGAAGGTAGAAGCAAATGAATACGGATTATACTTTCAAAGCAAAACTGACTTATTAGGCGATGAAAGATGGGAACTTATTGCAGCTGCTAGACTGGATCATCACGATCAATTAGATGAAGGTCTACAATTTGGCCCTAAAGTAGGAATAAACTACAGTCCTAATGACAGATCTACATGGAGATTAACTTATGGCCTTGCGTATAATACTCCGACAATAACAACTTTATACACTGACCTTTATTATGGAAAACAACAAATTTTCGATGTTTTCCTAAGGGGAAATAAAGATGGAACTCCTTATGCAAGAATTCCTGAAAGTGGTGGAAATTATTATGTAGATGGTGATAGCTACGAGTATAGCATCAATCCTCTTGGACCAGGCTACTGGAATGATGGGACAGGTGAATATGTTAATATTCCACAATATGCAGAAATTTTTGATGAGGGCTATGAAAACAGAATAACTGGAGCTCCATTTTTCTTCAATCTAAATGATTATGGGCCAAATGATTATATACCTATGGATACAGCACGACATTATATATATGTTCCATTTGCAGATGGTGATGGTGGAGTTCGCTATACTCCTCAAGAATCATTTAATATCCCAGACATTGACCCTCTGGGACCTGAAAGAATGCAGACTCTAGAATTTGGTTATAAAGGTTTTATAAGTAAGAAGACTTTTATTGCAGCTGATCTATATATAAGTCAATATGATGACTTCTTTAGTCCGGCAACAATAATAACGCCACTTGTAAAGCGTAATACTGATGATGCTGTTGTAGGAATGATGCCAGCAACTACGTCAGGCTCTAACCCTCCATATGGCACAGCATGGAACGGTCTGGATGATGACGGAGATTGGGAAGGAGAATTTGGAACGTATATTCCAAATCCTTATAACAGTTCTGGCAATATACATGATGAAGTTATAGCAGCTGTCAATGCAGGAGCTTCAAGTTACTGCCTTGAATATAATGAATCTGGTCAGTGTGAAGAAAGTTATGACCTTATTGATCAACATTGGTATCAAGCATTTGGATGGGAAGATGATAAGGATGGAGATAGCAATATAATGGACCCCGGAGAATGGGGATATATTGAATGGGTTTATGAAGAAGGAGATGAAAATAACGTCCTTGGCTATACAATATATAAACCTGAAGACGTACTAACTCCTGATTTTGTTTTTATTCTTCAATATCAAGATAATTTAAATGATCGAAAAGCAAACCTATACTGGACAGATGTAGGAATTGATGAATACAGTGTGACAGCAGGGTTAAATGAAGCTGAGCCAATGTCTTTGGGCATCATAGGATCTGATGGAGAGCAGCGATATGGGCCGGGTAGACCAACTACTCCTCCAAATGTAATATTAAGCTCACTTAACTATGGAAATGTTGTGCATTCAGGAATAGATGTAGCTATCACTCACTTTATAAGTAAAAAACTAATTTTTGATAGTAATTTTGCTTTCTTTAACTCTACAGACTACTATAACACTCTAACTAAACGATTTGATCCAATCAATGCTCCTAAATTCAAGTTTAATGCTAGCTTAAAGTGGGATACCAATGATACAACAGATTTAATGCTCAACTTCAGATATGTTGATCAATTTGAATGGAGAGATGGAATATGGACTGGAATAATTGGTCCTTATAGAATATTTGATTTACACTACAATAGAAAGATTACAGATAATTTAACTTTTAGCGTATCTGCTTTAAATATCTTTAATGATTTACATAGAGAACTGATTGGGGGAGCTAAAATCGGCAGACAAGTAGTCATTAAAATGACATCGGCATTCTAATCATTCCACTCTAGTTAGGGAGAACATCATCAGGAAGATTGAACTTAGGAGAATTTCCGTCTGACTTAACTACAATCTCTCCAAATTTATCTTCATACTTGCTAATATTATCTTGTAAGGCTTTAACTAGAGTTTTAAGGTGGACAGGAGACATAATAATACGTGATTTAACCTTCGCCTTACTAAGACCTGGTAAAATCCTAAAGAAATCAATAACAAACTCAGCGGGACTGTGTGTAGTAATTGCAAAATTTACATATTCTTCAACATTGTTATCTGTTTCTAAGCTTAATTTAATTTGTTTGTGTTTTTTATTTTCTTCTTTCATTTACGCGCCCCCTTACCTCTTTTTCTATCAATTTCTTCCTGCTTTCTTCTATTAAAATCTTGCCAATCCTCTTCATCTTCTTGCTCAATAGTTTTTAATTTACCTAAATCTTTAATTCCATCATCTTTATTTTGTTCTTCTGCAAGTTCAGGATTATCATCCATATATTTCATTCTAAAAGTCTTATCTTCATATTCATCAGGATTTGTTTCATCAAGCAACTCTTCCTCTGTTTCAGATTTATACTTAATTTCATCCCCATATAGAGTGCGATCAAAAAAGTCTATGTCATTCACAATTCCATTCATCATTAGATACTCTATAAAAGCAATATATTTCTTATTGTGAAATTTCGTATTACAATGAGGACAACTTAAGTTTTCTGCTAATAACTTTTCATCTAGTGAGCCGGAGCACTTGGGACAAATCAAACCTTCAAATTCCATATTATTTTTCCTTTTATAATCAGAAAATATATGATTTAGAGATTACTGCAGCAAGAAATAAATTGTTTATTTTAAAGATTTCTAAATGCTAAGAATCTGAAGCTTCTTTCCAAAGGTGAATTAATCTATTTTTCAATGGTTCAGATAAAACTTTTTTTCTTCTATTCATTGAGATTTCACACTTTTTAATAAATCTATTTAAGCCGACTTTATCATCCTTTCCCCAAGTAAAAGCGTGAATATATTTTTCTTGGAACCCATCACTAAATAGATTTGATCCTAATCCAATATACGTACCTGAATTTAACCTTGTTGAAATTGCAGTAGATGAGAAATCTCCAATGAGCGAGCCGATAAACATTTTACCGGTATCAATTTCACTATCACTACCTAGTTTCATTCTAATATTACTGTAATTATTCTTTAAATCACTTGTATTTGTATTAGCTCCTAAATTAACCCACTCTCCAACATAGCTATGTCCTAAAAACCCATCATGCTGCTTATTTGAGAAAGCATAAATAACACTATCTTCAACTTCTCCACCCACTTTACAAGACTGACCTATAGAAACTGGCCCTCTTATTTTAGCACCTGGATTTATAATACTATTTTTACCAATATAGACGGGCCCTTTAACTAAAACTCCAATATCCAAAACTGCATTTTCATCTATTATAATGGGACCCCCTGAAGCATCTAATATTGTTCCTGCACATATTTTAGCATTTGGGTTAATAGTAATAGAGTCAGCATTAATTAAAACACATGAGGGATGTAGAATTCCTTTTTTATAATTATAGAGTAATTGACTATCTTTAATAATTGTATCTGATAATATTTCAAATATATCCCATAAATATTGTATTGAACTAGCTTCAATTTTGGAGCATATAGAAGATTTTTCACTAATAAAGTCACCTAGTTCAGAATAACTAATTTCTTGATTATGCGTAAAAGCAATGAGTCCATTTTGATTAGAATAACTTAAATTTTCACCAGTTAAATTATTCATCACATCACTATACCATATTCCAGAACCATTTAAATAAGTTCCGGGTCTATACAGATCAGGATTAATATCTAAATTAGGATATTTATCTTTTAATATTTCTTCTATTTCTTTCCTAACATATAATTGGATCGTATCATTATCTGATATTTGAAAAAGTATCCTCTGAATATTAGTAAAAACACCTGTCCTCATCTCACATGTTGCATGTAAATCAGTAAAAGGACTTAAAAGCTTAGTTTTTTGATCTTCAAAAATAATATAATTCATAGTGAATTTAGAATGTGTTGAATTTGCTGGTAACTATTTTCAACGGTTCCTTTATTATTGGCCTCTAATTGTAAATTATAAAAATAATCTGAGAACTTAGACTTAAAACCAATTTTAATATTCGATTTAAGGTAGGAAATAAATTTAGAAGGGCCAAAAGAAAAATGAATATTTAAATCAACTATAACATCAATATCGTTCTGAGTCAATATATTCTGCTGATTAGGATCGCAAAATTTTATTTTATTTTTTCTGTGATTAACAAAAATGAGATTAGGACCACTTAAATTAATCATATTCTGAAACTTCTGATTAATAATGAAATGATATTTAATATTATCTTTATTTAAATCAAACTCTCTGAAGCTATATAATGATAATCTGAATAAATTTTCATCAATAGGAAAAAATATTATAACTTCTTTAACTCTATTATTGTTAGGTAATTGAATTTTTGGAGGAACTTTTCTTATTTTACCTACAAGTAGATAAAACATGATTTTTAATCTTATTATGGATAGATTAAAATTCATAAATATATGTAATTTACATATGTAAGCTTATTTTATATAACTAAATAATTAACAAATTTTGAAAAAAAGCACCTTTTATATTATTCTAACAACTTGTTTTCTAATATCAAATCCTACAGAATACATTTGGCCAACTGATGCAAGCAAAACACTAACGGCCTTTTTTGGAGAAATGCGTCCTCATAGATATCATGTAGGGATTGATATACGGACCTATGGAGAAAATGGGAAAGAAGTATATTCAATTACAAATGGATACGTTTATAGAATCAAAGTTAGTAATGATGGTTACGGTAATGTGATATATATAAAACATAATGATGGAAATATATCACTCTATGCACATCTGAGCAAATTTAATGACAAGATTCAAAAAGTTGTAGAACAACTGCAATTTAAAAGAGACTCATACTCTATAGACCATCTTCTTGAACCTGGGTTAATTAATGTTAATCAGGGAGATATTATAGGATATACAGGAGATACAGGCGGACTATCTGGTCCACACCTTCACTTTGAAATAAGAGACCAAATAAATAGACCTATCAACCCTCTCAACACAGCATTAGGGAGTCAATTCACTGATACTAAGAAACCAGAGCTAATATCAATAGCATTTATCCCACAATCAAATAATTCAAAAATTAATGGGTTTAATTCAATAGAAGAATATCTAATTGGTAATAAAGTAACCTTACAAGATACTGTTAAAGTAGATGGCGAGTTTGGAATAGCAATTAATGCTTTAGATAAGGTAAATGGACAGCCTTTTAGCTATGGAATATATTCGATTGAATTATTTGTGGATAATGAATATCACTATGGTGTTCAATTTGACAGAACTTCATTCTCTCAAACAAATCAAATCTACCTTGAAAGAAACTATGAACTTCTATCATTAAATCACGGAGAATACTACCAGCTATTTAAAGTTGATTTTCAAGATAATAGCTTTGTTGACAAAAAATCAAAAGGCGCTATCAAACCGGAAAATGGCATCCATGAATTTAAAATTATAGTTAAAGACATTAGCGGAAATCAAACTGAATTTAATGGTAATTTTGTATATGAAGAACTAATATGGCCAGATTATGAAGCCTTTGAGTTACGTGATGGAGGCTGGATTATAAACTACTCTAATCTTGATACGATAACTGACTTTGAATGTACTTTGAGCAATTCTAAAAATACAGAGTCAACTAAAATTAAGTGTCTTGATAGCTTTGATAAAAAAGCACCTTATGTGAATATCGTTAATGATACTTCTTTAGTAGTCTACAATTCCAACAAAACATACAATACAATTGAATTACAATTAGAAAGTAAGGACAGCCAAACTATAAAACATTATGTTTTGCTTGATGAGCAAGTAACTGATGTAAGTGGAGAAATATTTATCAATCATAACTATAAAAATATTGGCATTAACTTTATCGAAGATGAGTTTTCAGGGCTAAATCCAAATTTAGTTTATCGAAAAGATGGAGATATCTACAAGAAGCCTTTATTTAGAAAAAATAAAAATATTTTATCTTCAGGGCTATTAACTATAGATGATTTTTTAATGATGGATGAAATATCAATTGAATACGATATTGATAATTACTCCATACGTAAAAAGGGAGATGTTGAAAAAATGCTCGTTTCACCAAACATCTTTGCTGAAAAAACATTTAAGAATGGACAGATTATAATAAGGCATGAAAAAGAAACTTTTTATGATAAGGCTGTAGTCTATACTCATACTGTTAAAAATCCTGATAATAAATCCATTATTCAGCCATTTTATATTGGTCCTAATGCCATCCCTTTCAACAAGCCGTTAGCATTATCTGTTAATTTATTTAATAGTAATGATATCGAACATTCTAATATATGCTTCTATAAAAATAATAAATGGATACCTCTTAAAACAAATAGAGATAACACAAAGACTATTACATCAGAGATTAAACACGGATATACAATTGGTGTATTGATTGATAAATCAAAACCTACGATAGAAAATATTGTGCCTAGAAATAAAGCAACATATAAATTGGATAATATAACTGACTTTGAAATTTACTTAAAGGATGAACTATCTGGAATAAATCATCAGAATGGGATTACTCTAACAGTAAATGGCAGAGAAATTCTAACAGGCTTCAATACATATCAAAAAAAATTAATAACACTCAGATTAGAAGATTATCTTAAGATTGGAAAAAATACATATGAACTAATCGTCTGGGATAATTCAAATAATAAAAATCAATTAAAAGGCTATTTTTATATTAAGGAGTAATTGAAATGGATCCCAAAGAACTAATTAAAGAGGCTTTAGTGGCTCAAGGTAGAGCAAAAGCAAAATATAGTAATTTTCATGTTGGAACCGCACTTTTAACTGAGGATAACCAAATAATACACGGGTGCAATATAGAATCAGCAGCCTACCCTAGCACAATGTGCTCAGAGCGTGTTGCAATTTATGCAGCAATAGCTCAAAATATATCAACATTTAAGGCTATTGCGATTGTGTCAGAAGAATCTGCTAAACCATGCGGCCCCTGCAGACAAATAATACATGAGTATTTAGGTAATGTTCCAATCTATATATCTGATGGCAAAAACATTGATAATTTTGAAACCCATTTTATTAAAGACCTTTTACCCTACCCTTTTGGATAATGAGTCATAATTTAATTATAATAGGCATTAGTGGAGGAAGTGGTTCAGGGAAATCATCCATATCAAGAAATATTCTAAGCCAGTATGGTGAGGAAAAGTGTGCAATTATTGAAGTAGATTCATACTATAAAGATTTAAAACAATTATCAATGGAAGAAAGAGAAAAAACTAACTTTGATCACCCTGACTCTATTGATTTTGAATTGATGCAAGAAGATTTAAATAAATTTATCCTTGGTAAAGGGATATCTGTCCCTATATATGATTATAAAACACATACAAGAACTAACATAACTAGAGATATAAAATCTCAAAGCATTATCATTATAGAAGGAATATTTGCATTGCTTAATCCGAATATAAGGAGTCTGATGAGCATTAAAGTATTTGTAGATACAGAAGATAAAATACGATTAGCCAGACGAATTAAAAGAGACATGAAGTACCGGAAGAGAACATATGAGTCTATTATCAAGCAATATGACAATAATGTAAGACCTATGTACGATAATTATGTAGCGCCTTTAAAAAATGTTTGCGATTTAGTAATTACTGGAGGGGTAAAAAATACTGTTGCTATGGAGCAACTTATTTCTAAAATTACAGATATGGATAACTCTACAATTTAATCAATATGGCAATTAGCCCAAAAAACTCAGGATGGATTGAAGTAATATGCGGACCTATGTTTAGCGGAAAAACTGAAGAGCTAATACGAAGGTTAGTTCGAGCTCAATTCGCAAAACAAGAAGTTGCTATATTCAAACCAAAAACAGATAATAGATATAGCGATGATTATATCGTTTCTCATAATAAAAGGAAAATTAAATCTATCATCATTGATTCTGCCTCAGAAATACGTAGCTATCAAGATAATGCTGATGTTTTTGGTATAGATGAAGCACAATTTTTTGATAATGATTTAATTAGTATTTGTAATGAATTAGCTAAGTTAGGTAAAAGAGTTGTAATCGCAGGATTAGATAAGGACTACGCTGCAAAATCTTTTGGTCCTATTAAGCAGCTTCTAATAGATGCAGAGTATGTGACTAAAGTAAATGCTATATGTATGTCATGTGGAGATCCTGCAAGTTTTACACAAAGAATAAGTACAGAAAAAGATCTGGTTGTAGTTGGGGAAACTGATAAATATGAAGCCAGATGCAGAAAATGTTTTAAAATTTAAAGGATAAAAAAATGGCACAAATTCAAGGTATAATTGGACTAATCTTTATAATATTCTTAGCTTTTTTATTATCTAATAATAAAAGAAGGATAAACTACAGAGTAGTTGCTTGGGGATTAGGACTACAACTATTCTTCGCTATTATAATTATTGTAACTCCTATTGGAAAACCATTTTTTGCATGGTTTGATAGCGCCATAAGAACTCTGCTTGACTTCTCAAAAGAAGGCAGTGAGTTTTTATTTGCAAGCTTTGGAACGGGCAATATTGAAGGACCCTTAATGAACTTTGCCTTTATTGCTCTTCCGACTGTTATATTTTTCTCTGCGCTAATGGCTATGTTCTATCACTATGGTATTATGCAAAAAATTATTGCCGTAATATCTAAAATAATGCAGAAAACAATGGGTACAAGCGGTGCAGAAACAACAAGCATATCAGCTAATATATTTGTAGGACAAACAGAAGCTCCCCTTGTTGTAAAACCATTTATATCAAAGATGACAAAATCTGAATTAATGGCAATTATGGTTGGAGGATTTGCAACTGTGGCCGGTGGTGTGATGGCTCTATATGTTTCAGTTCTAGGAGATATTGAGGGAATTGCAGGTCACTTACTTGCAGCATCAATCATGAGCGCCCCCGCAGCACTTGTTATTGCAAAAATAATCTATCCTGAGACAGAGAACACTATGTCATCAGGAGACATTAAGATGAGTATTCAAAAAAAGGATGACAATGGCTTAGAAGCGCTTGCCCGAGGATCTTCGGAAGGCTTGAAACTAGCTGCTAATATCGCTGCTATGCTTGTTGCCTTTGTTGCGTTTATTGCTCTACTAAATTATCTATTAAAATTTATTATAATTAATGATACTCCCCTATCTATCGAATTGCTACTTGGCTATCTTTTTATGCCTCTAGCATGGATGATGGGAGCTCCCTGGGCAGAATCTCAATCATTAGGATCTTTAATGGGACAAAAATTAGTTCTGACTGAGCTAGTTGCATACTTCAATCTTGCAGATATGCAAATCTCTCCCAGAACAACAATTATTGCAAGTTATGCTTTATGCGGCTTTGCAAATTTTGCATCAATAGGGATTCAGCTAGGTGGGATAGGGTCAATTGCTCCTGAAAGACGAAAAGACTTATCTAAATTAGTATTTAAGGCCATGCTGGGCGGAGCATTAGCATCATGGCTAACAGCATCGGTTGCGGGAATTATGATTCCTCTTCAAAAAACTGGAGATATTGATTATGATGGCTATGTCTCTTATCGTGATATTAATATTATAAAAGAGCATATTGTATATGAAAAATTAAAAGATTACTTAAATAATCTACCAGAAGGTGAGACAGATCCTAAGATAGAATTACGATTAGATGAAGCTGAGAGTGACAGCGATACGAGAAGAATGAGTGTATATGAAGATGGCTCTACTATACTTACAAAAATAGAAAAATTAACAGGATTTGATGTTTTACCTGATAAGATGGAAGATTGGCAAATATATTATGCTGACTTCAATCAGGACGGATGTATTACTATCGATGATATTACAGAAATTGAAGCAAGCAATGGGTTTAGGGGAGATCGCGCTATACAACCAATTCAATTAGGCTTATATGCAGTGGAAGAGTTTACTCTTAAGAATGCAGAACCAATTCATCAAGGTATCAATGCTATAATCGAAAGCCTTAATGAAGAATCAGATGAGTCTATAGATGAGTGTCGTCCAAATGCTGCCTATCCAGTTTATAATGAAATGTCAGATGATGTAATTCCAAAGCCAAAAAAGGCAAGCCACTAAATGGAGAATATTTAATTATGAGAATAATGTTATTAGGGCCTCCTGGAGGGGGGAAAGGAACACAGGCAAAATTTATTCAGGAAACTTTATCTATCCCTCAAATATCTACAGGTGATATGCTAAGAGAAAATGTTAAGAATGGTACTCCTTTAGGCAAAGAGGCAAAGGGATATATGAACCGGGGGGAGCTTGTGCCTGATGATGTGATTTTGAATATGATGAAAGATCGCTTGCAAAATGATGACTGTAAGAGTGGATATATTCTTGATGGTTTTCCAAGAACTATCCCACAAGCTGAAGGCCTAGATATTCTATTAGCCGATATAAGGCAAGAATTAGACTTGGTAATCCTTCTAGACCTTAATGATGATATTATTGTTAAAAGAATGGGAGGAAGAAGGGTCCACCCTAACTCAGGACGAGTTTACCATATTGAATATAATCCTCCAAAAGTACATAATAAAGATGATGTGACAGGTGAGGATTTAATTATAAGAACTGATGACCAGGAAGAAACAGTAAGAAAAAGACTAGAGGTTTACCATAACCAAACCTCTCCCCTAATTGAGTACTACAAAGAAAAATCTATCCTAAAGAATATTGATGCAAACGGAACCATCAATGCTATTAAAGATCGAATAAAAGAAGTTATTAGTAATGTATAAATTAGCTATCACAGGTGGAATAGGATCAGGCAAAACAACTGTATCTAACTTTATTAATGATAACTATGATTCAGTTTATTTATTTAATGCTGATAAAGAATCAAAAAGTCACCTTAAAAGCAGCTTATCAATACAGCATAAAATTATTAATGTATTCGGCCCCTCTGTAACTGTTAATAATAAATTAGACATTAAAAAATTAGCAGAAGTTGCATTCTCAGATAAAATTAATCAAGATATACTGAATGGAATTATGTGGGCAGAAGTTTTCATCCTAATAAATAATAAAATTGAGGAGTGCCAAAAAAATAAAATATCATTATTTATTGTTGACGCAGCAATGATCTTTGAGGCAAAACTCAATAATTTCTTTGACTCAACTCTACTAGTTACCGCAAAGAAAGAAATCAGATTAAAAAGAGCTGAAAAAAGACATAATATTTCACTTGAGCAAATAAAAAACAGAATGTCTCTTCAATTAAAGGAAAAAGAAAAAGAAAAACTCGCTGATTATATGATACAGAATAATGAAGATTTAGATACTTTATATAAAAATATCAAGGATTTTTATAATACAATTCTACCAAGTTGAAAAAGGTTTTCTTGATAAATAATGATTATAAAAGCGTTTATCATAAGAAACCTCTTCTCCAATCCAATTAGGCTTAAAAAAATTCTCATTTTCATCTCTTAATTCAATTTCAGCAACCACTAAGCCTTTATTATCATCAAGAAATTCATCAACTTCCCAAATCAAGCCATCATTTTTAATAAGATATCTTTTTTTGGTTATTATATGCCCCTGACAAATTTTCAATAAGTTTTCAGCATCTTTCAATGGTACCTCATACTCGTACTCATGCCGAACAATATCCTCTCCAAACTTAATTGCAATTTTAGAATGATTGGATGCTATTCTAACTCTTAGAACTTTATTATCATCAGAAAAAATATACCCCTGCTTAATATCAATAACTTCATATGAATCTGATTTAAAATCGTGATTCAAAACCATAAACTTTCTTTCAATTTCAAGAGCCATATAAGGTATATGCTATTTAATTAGCACTGATTTTTGAGAGGCTTCAAAATTATCCGCTTTCATTCTTATGAAATACATTCCACTAGATATAGAAGAAGCATCCCACTTAAGGTTGTAATGTCCGGGATCTTGAATATCATTAACAAGACTAGTTATCTCCCTACCTACCAAATCATATATAGTTATCGATACTTTAGTTTGATAAGGTACCGAGTATTCTATGTGTGTAATGGGATTAAATGGATTAGGATAGGTAGGGGATAGACTAAACTCTACCGGAATTAAATCATTCGATGAATCTATAATATATGTCGCCATATCTGACCATGCAGGGAACGAACCTTGAATATCAATAATCGATCCATCACTAAAATTATACAGTTTAAAAGAAGGGATATCAGATACATTGCAATAACCTGCAGTTTTTAAATGCCCATCATTGCCCATAACAGGCACATCAGTATATTCTCCACTCCATCTTCTAGAACCTACAAGTTGATTTCCATTAAAAGCAAGTATCCAATCACCTTCTTTAATTTCATATTCTTCTACAATAATATTATCAAAGAAATAAAATGCCTGTTTAGTAGATTGCACATATCTAAAAGCTTCAGGAATATTTTTATACTTAATATTATTATCTCTGCTAACAGCTAAACTTGCATCATAAACCCAACTGAATTCAATAGACTCTTCAGTTGAATTTTTAAGCCAGTAACCCTTAAGATGCTTAAAGCCTGAATTGGCAAGACTTCCAACCCAACCTAATTCAGGATGCCTTGTTGCCGCCATTCCTTCTGTTAATATATCTGTAATACTTTGCTCCATAAAATCTGGGAAGGCATCATCTAAAGGCATTTCATCAACTCCAATATAAGAAATTAAATTATAACCATCATGCAAGCTATAAACTAAAGAAGAGTCTGTAGGCAATGCTTCAACTTCTAGGATCTCTGGCGAATCTAATCCTATCCAGTACCCTTTATCTGGCTCAAAATCATCTAAGCTCCCAACCCAGCCAAAACTTTCTGAATTAGTAGAAGCTAAGCCTTCAGTAATAACTTGATTTGCATTATCTCCCAAAGGACTTAGAACTATACTAATATCAGATTCATCAGGAATTCCAAGAAAACTAATTAAATTATTATCTTCATGTAATTCAAATTCCATCGTAATAAAGTCTGATAAAAAGTCAACATTAATACTAAATATTTCTATAGCAGGACTTGAAAAATTCTCTCCACCATCGAATACTTTTAATGTAATGGGGCCATATACACCACCTTGCTGGGGGGTCCAAGTTAATAACGAATTTGAAAAATCAATTTCCATTCCCTCTGGAGCATCAATTAATTGAAATGTAAAACTATCATCATCAGGATCAATAATTTCTATTTGATATTCATATAAGCTACCTTGCATCACTTCTGTTGGAGCTGTAGATATTATTTGAGGAGAATCATTAACAGGAGTAACAGAAATAGCATACTCTTGTGTATCAAAAAGAGAGTCTTGCCCTTCATCATCATATACATATATAGTGAATAATCCAGAAGTTAATACGCCTTCTGATGGAGTCCATGAAATAATTCCACCCTCGTCAATAGTCATACCATCTGGTTGATTTTGCAGACTAAAAATAAAATGATTACTATCAATATCACTTACCTCAACCTGATATGAATATTCGATATCTTCTATCGCATTTGATATAGGATTTGAAATTATTTCCGGAGAATCATTAACAGGATTAACTAT
>PBFM01000038.1 GCA_002718655.1 Fidelibacterota bacterium | reverse complement strand
CGAATTATCATATTATTTGATATACATGACTTTTTGAACTTCAAAATTTGAATTATCTTTAATGGATATAAAATAAATACCCGATGCTAGATCATTTGGGTACCAACTTAATGTATGATTTCCTGTTTTCAATTGACCATTATGGATCGTTTGCAAATGTTGTCCATATGTGTTAAAACAATTTATTTTAATTTTTTTCTCAGAAGGAATTTGAAAAGAGATTTTACATACAGGATTAAATGGATTTGGAAAGGTCGTTAAATTAAAATTGGTTGGCACTAATTCTTCTTGTGCTTGTATCGAACTTCTACCCCATCCCACTAATTTTATACTCTCTATAGAAGATATCTCATTTATTGTTAAAGAAAAATTTTGAGGAAGTGATGTCCCATCAGTACTATATGCAATATAATGATTTCCAGATTGATTCCAACTCCACCCAGTTGGCAAATGTTCACTTCCAATTATATCTGTATTAGATACCACTACTTGAATGCCAGCTATATCTCCATCTGAATTAATCATAACTCTATTATTTTGTATAGAATAATGTCCTTCTGTAAGAGAATTATTTTGTGAATGATTGATTCCCAAAATCCACTCAAATAATAATACAATATCCTCAATATCAAGGACCCCATCCTGATTGGTATCACATGCCTCTACTTGTAACTCAGTACCCTCTTCCTGTGCTAGCATGATGGCAACCAGCATAACAGCATCATAGATATTTAATATTTCATCAAAATTAATGTCACCTAGATTACCTGTAACAGTATAACCATCTAACCATACCTGATCACCCATTATAGTTCCATCATGTCCATTTTCAGTCTGATCATACAATATATTCCCACTGCCTTCATTGAATGAATAATATGCTACCAAGCCATCTTCCTGTCCAGATAATGTTGCATGCATGCTGGAAACAATATCATCTTGATTTTTAGGTATTCCCCAAATTCGGACTTCATCAATTCTGCCGTCAAAATACCGACTTCCGTAATCCGATCCAATACGTATTGCATTATTATTGGCTACAACAGACAATGGGTTACCACTTAATGCTATTTCAGAACCATTTATATATACTTTTCTATCTCCTTCATTGTTTACAGCAGCAATGTGATGCCATTGATTACCGGTTAGAACTCCATTTGCAGTTACAACCTCATCAAAACCTATACCAGTATACGGTGCTTGAGATGTCAGGCGGAGCATATATCCATTTGCTGCATTGGTTTGATATTTTGATACAATCCCCGCAAGCCATGAAAATGATTCCGCAAATATCCAAGCTTCAATTGTATAATTCTCAGTAAAATCAAAATTTGCATGATCCGGGATTCGAACATAGTCATCTTGGCCGTCAAAACTTAAAGAATAATCCTGCCCACATAAATTACCTATCGTTATTAGAGCACAAAGCTGGTATGTTTGCAAAATTTTCATTTAATTATTTAAACAAATTTATAATATCCCTCAAATTACAAATATAAAATATAAAAAGCCTCTCGAAAGAGAGGCTTTTATGCTCCGGAGGAGGGACTCGAACCCCCGACAAAGTGGTTAACAGCCACCTGCTCTACCAACTGAGCTACTCCGGAAAAAATGGTATAAAAAAGTTGGCGAATTTAATGTGAATTCAAACTGGCTCAAAGTTACAATTCTTTCTCGGCACATAGTTTTTGCCTTTCATCTAGCATAGCACTATCAGCATGGTTCTTATTAATATAGACTTTCCCATCTTCATTGTGAGGTTCTCCAAAAACAGAGTGAAATGATTTTAAACCTCCAAGCCATTTTCTATTATCTGATACATAGACTAAATCACCAACATCTGCAGACATTACTTCCATATCATTAATAGAAAAATTAACCACATCTTCTTCTGAATCCTTTAAGGACCAATCAACTGTCACTATTTTTCCAGGACGATCATTTGGAGTGCCTCCTTTAAAATATTCCCTCGCCTTATTCAGTGACCAAATAGTTAGGCCTTGTGTTTTCTCTTCACTTGGGACAGATGTCAAAAGACCAACAACAACTCCTGACCCGGCGCATACAAATGTATTATATAATGCTCTTATATAAGAATAAGGACGATCAGGATTAAATTCAATTCCGTGGTCAAATGGTGAAATAAAAATTTCTGGATATTTACTTCCAATTACCATCAATAAAGCTCCACCTAAAAAAGTAGCTACGGCAGCTGGAGTATTATATCGTCTCCAAAAAATTCCCAGAAATATGGCAACTACTAATGGTGGTGTCATAGTACTATGGAAAAACCCATGAGCTTCATAAAGAGTTGGAAAATTATTAAAAAATATAGTACTCACGGCACCTACTATTGTCGCTCCTGCAGAAACTAACATAGCTACTTTTAAGTAGTGTTTATCTTTTTTATTTTTAACTAGAGGCTTATAAACATCATTAATAACAACTGCAGCAACAGCATTAATTAGAGTGTCTACTGTACTCATCAGTGCAGCAGCAACGGCTGCGATTACAAATGCAAAAACGACCTCGCTCCCTGTAATTAAATAAGCAACTTGGGTAAACACATGATCAAGTTTTGTAGAGGTATTCCATGCTTCGGGGGTAACAACGCTAATAGCTTTACCAACCCATCCTGCATTCGACACCACTACAGTTGATATGGGAAGTAATACAAGCACATTGAAAGCTGCAGCTTTTCTACCCTCATGAACTGATTTACAAGCCATAAATCGCATAATTAGACCCTGATTCATAAATAAAAACCCTACTGATCCTGCTATGCCGTCCTGCCAGAAAATTCCAACAAAGTTAAAATTTGCTGGATGATTAAAGTGTGCAAGTGGCAGTTTAAACTCCGGAGATAAGGCACTCCAAAATATGTCAAAACCACCAACAAAATTGACCCCCATTATGAAAACTATTATTCCCGAAAATATTAAAATGAAACCTTGAGCAAGATCTGTAAAAATAACTGCAGTCTGCCCTCCAAATGTGATATAAACTCCTGATATTATTGCAACAATAAAAATAATTGCATATAGATCTAGACCTAATAATGGTTCAAGGGTTTTCCCCATTGTAAGAAAACCTATTGCAATGTATCCAATCATATATCCTAGTATGGCAATCGTGGCAAGAATTCTAACACCCGGATTGAACCTTCTCTCAAAATAATCAGGAATAGATCTGATTTTTGTATAATATACGATAGGTAGCCATCCAAAAAGAAACAGTGGCATAAAAAACCAATCATTCATATAAGTCATTGTAGAAGAGAAACCATGCTCATATGCTTTAGCAGAATATTTTAAAAAACTATGACTCCCAACACCGGTAGCAACAATACTCATTGTAACAAGCCACCATGAAAATCTACGCCCACTAAAGAAAAAATCTTGGGTCGTTTTATTGTATCTTGCAAAAAAAGAGCCAAATCCTAAAACCAATGCAAAATATCCAAAAATAATTACCCAGAAAAAGGATGAAGTTTGAATTGCCGCGTCCATTATATTTTTCTTTTTGGAACAAGAAGTACGTTAATTATTAAATGAAAAATCATTATGGATAGAACTAGGCCTAGTGATATTAAAATTAAATTACTTCCAACAGCTGCAACAATAAAAAAAGCATGGATACCCATATAATAAAAGAAACCAAAAATTAGAACGTGAAACCATTTTTTGTGTTTTTCTATATCTTGATTTAAAGATTTCGATTTAAGAATAATATACATACCGATAAAAAATATTGCTCCACCTACTAAATAGAGATACAAATATGGTAACCATGTACGTTCAAAACCAAGCATATTAATTCCCCGTTATTTTTTCAAAGTGCGGTTTTAATTTATTCCAGGTATCTTTTAATCCTTCAACCACAACTTTAGTCCCTCCTAATACAGGCATAAAATTCGTATCACCCCTCCATCTTGGAACTATATGATAGTGTAAATGGTCTTCAATACCTGCTCCTCCACATTTACCTAAATTTGCACCAAAGTTAAATCCCTCAGCATTTAAACAAATTTTTAAAATGTTCATTGATTGATTTGCAAAAAACATGATCTCCTTATTACAATCATCAGAAATTTCATTTGTATCTGAAGTGTGCTTGTAGGGTGAAATCATTAAATGTCCATTTGTATAGGGGTAAAGATTAAAGAGTATAAAAGACTCGTTTCCTCGATATAAGATAAGATTAGATTCATCATCGATTGATTTTGACTTCATACAAAATACACATCCTGTATCTTTATTCATTTGGATGTATTCCATCCGCCAGGGTGCCCATAATCTATTCATCTGTAACTTTTTTCCGTTCATTAATGATTTTTTGTTCTAGCTCTTTTGGCATTTTTTCATAATGGCTGAAGATTTCAGAATGAATTCCTCTCCCTCCAGTAAGTGATCTAACTGTCGTAGCATAGTGATATAATTCAGCTTGTGGAACTTGAGCTTTTATAACCTGAAAACTGCCATCGGACTCCATACCCATTATTTTTCCACGCTTCCCAGATATGTCACCCATTATATCGCCCATAAAATCTTCGGGAACTTTAACTTCAATATCCATTATTGGTTCGAGTAAACAAGGATTTGCTTGTAGAAATGATTCTCTAAATGCGTGTTTTCCTGCAGTTTGGAATGCAATATCTTTGGAATCAACAGGATGCATTTTACCATCATAAAAGTCAATCTTAACATCAACAACTTTACAACCTGCAAGAATCCCGTCCGTACATGCCGTATTTACACCTTTCTCAACAGATGGAACAAAGACGCGATCAACATTTTGACCGACTAGTGATTGCGTAAATTCAATTCCTTCTCCTCTCTCCTTAGGTTCAATTCTCATCCACACTTCGGCAAATTGTCCAGCACCTCCTGATTGCTTCTTGTGTCTATATTTTGCTTCTCCTCTTCCTGCAATAGTTTCCCTAAAAGGGACTTTTGGCTCTTCAAGTGAAATGTCAATACCAAATCTTCTTTTCAATCTCTCTGTAGTAACCGTTAAATGGAGTTCACCTTGTCCAGAGATTATAGTTTGTTTTACCTCTGAATCAACTCTATATACAAAAGTTGGGTCTTCCTCATGCAATGTAGCCATCCCAATAGCGAGTTTTTCTTCATCACCCTTTGCAGACGATTTAATTGCAGCATGAATATTGGGGTTTGGTAAATTTAATTTAGGAAGAATCACACGTGTACCTGTACAAAGTGTATTGCCTGTATGTGTGTCTTTTAATTTTACTACACCAGCAATATCACCTGCAGACAATTGATCTACTTGAGACCTGTTTTTCCCATTTAAAATAAACATTTGGCCAAACCGTTCATTCATTTTTCTATTCGTATTATAATAGTCTTTGCCAGTCTGAACCTTACCTGAATAAACTCTAAACAATGAAAACTCACCAACATGGGATTCAGACATTGTCTTAAAAATCTGTAAAACGGTTTCTTTTCCGTCGAGGGAAATATCTACTTTTTCTCCTTTCTCATTATTAGCAATAATAGTCTTTCTATCATCTGGAGATGATCCATATTTTGAAATAAAATCACAAACTCGCGCGACACCTACATTAGAAGTCGATGAAACACAAAAAAGAGGAATAAATGTTTGATCCTGTATTGCCTGATGTATGCCATTTCTCATTTCTTCTTCTGTTAAACTACCTTTTTCAAAAAATTTTTCTAGCAATTCGTCATCTGACTCAGCAACATATTCTATTAATTCCTCATGTAAATTCTTTACTTTATCTTTCAATTCATCTGGCAGATCACTTTCGGTCATTTCACCAGAACCGTCTGATTTATAAGAAATGAGTTCTGTTCTTAGTACGTCAATGTTTTGGTTATAACCTGGCCCAGCATTAACGGGTAGCTGCATAGGAAATACATTATTCCCAAATCGTTTTCTTGTTTCAGTAAGGATTTCTTCAAATTTTGTGTGCTCTCTATCAAGGCCATTGACAACTAACATTTTTGGTATTCCCAAATTCGTTGCTTCATTCCACATCATTTCAGTACCTACTTCAACTCCGTTAACAGCGTGAATTGTAATTACTGCCATATCAACAACATTCAGAGCTCCAATTGATTCGCCAATGAAATCTGAATAACCAGGAGTGTCTATCATATTAAATTTTCTTTCCATCCATTGCATATGCAGTGGAGTGCTATGAATTGATATCTGCCTAGATTTTTCACCAGGATGGTAATCTGAAGTTGTAGTACCATCTTCTATTGTGCCAAGTCGATTTATTTCTCCACCAATTTTTAGGATAGCTTCTGATAAACATGTTTTCCCAGAAGCACCGTGCCCAACAATGGCAAAATTTCTTATGTCAGATGATGAAAATTGTTTCATTACTTTTCCTTATTCAAATTCTAAATTTTTATTGGATAGGGTGCTGATTGTAACCAATCATCAATGTAAAATCAAGTTATTTAAAGTTCAATATCTTTATATTTTTCAATGTATGATCGAAGAGCTGGGACTACATATGTTTTCTCAAGATCACATTCTAAGAAACTAGATGCAAGAGTTTTTAATCTTTGTTCAATTGGTTTCATTTGGTTCAAGACTATTACTTTTTCATCATTTACAATACATGTTCCACCAGCAAAGTTCCCCCTTCCTTTTAGAATTCGTAGGCCTAATTTTTGTGCTAAGTTTTCAAATTCAAGATATAATTTGTCATTTTTCACTAAATGATATCCTCGTATCCACTGATTTTTAGATGATCAACTAAATTTTTAATATCTTCCACTTTATCCTTAGTAGTAACTAACGTTGCATCATTAGTGTTAACAACAATTAAATCATCAACCCCAACGATTGCAGTAAATTTATCTTTTGATTGAATAAGACTATTTTTCCCATCCATTATAATTCCTTTCCCTTTTATAATATTTCCATCTTTATTTGAATTCAATACTTCAAAAAGTGCATTCCAGGAACCTATGTCATTCCATAAGAAATCACCAGATACTACAAAAATATTTTTTGCCTTTTCAAGCAAACCATAGTCTATTGATTCTGGTTCAATAAATTCCCATAAATCTTCAAAAGGTTCGTTTTCATCTATTTTTGGAGCAATTTTTTCTAAAATGTCAAATAGTTCAGGTATATACTTTTTGTAACCTGACATTAGATTTTCTACTTTCCAAAAAAACATACCTGCATTCCATAAGAAATCGCCGCTTGAAATAAAACGCTCAGCTAATTTTTTATGTGGCTTTTCAGCAAAAGCTTTAACTTGAAAAACATTGAGATTATTTTTTTCACGGTTTTCACTATGTTGTATGTAGCCATATGCAGTAGAAGCGTATGTTGGTTTTATGCCAATTGTAACCAATGAATCTTTATTTTTGGCAACGGTATTAGCAGTATTGATAACTTTTTCAAATTTATGATGTCCAACAATTAAATGATCTGCAGGGAAAACACCCATTATTTCATTAGGATTTTTTTGAAAAAAATATGCAGCCATCATACCTATTGCTGGTGCAGTGTCTTTTCCCGAAGGCTCTACAAAAACATTTTTTGGGTCTATGCCTTTAACTTCACTTATTATTTGATTGTACAGTTCTTGTCTTGTAATTATGTATATATCTGTAATTATTTTAATTTTTTTTAGACGATCTACAGTTATTTGTAGCATCGTCTTTTTACCAACTATTTTTAGTAACTGCTTAGGTTTATTTTCACGACTGTATGGCCAAAACCTAGAACCCTTGCCTCCCGCTAAAATCACGCACTTCAATTTAATTGTCCATCTTTAAATTCAATTGATCAAGCTCGATTTCCCAATTAGCTCGAACTTTCACCGTATCTGAATAAAAATGAAACCACTCCGGTTGATAATATGGGTTAATCACTCCATACGAATATTGCATATCATCATTAGTGTCTTGAAAAAACATAAGAGAGTAGTTTCCTTCTGGTATTTGTTTTAATTCGATAATACCATCGGAATTTACCAACGATCTTAATATTGGTAATTCTTTTTTCATACCCGCAAGTTCTGCTATGATTTTCTTTTCAGAATCAAAAGAAGTTTGAACTTTTAATTTTCCATATTTCTTAAAGCCAGAAGTTTTTATGCTTATTGATAGTAGTGAATCCTTAAATGATTGACCAAAAATTGGCACTACTCCAGATCTATTTATAAACAAAGTATATTTTGCTTTAGGCTTCCAGTTGTTCTTTGGAATTAATTTGACTGAAAGCGGCGTATAAAGTTCTATATCAAATGATACTATTGTTGAATCTTCAACTAGTTTAAAAATATCTTTGGTTGTATTTAATTGGACTTGTGTGGAAAAATTTATTTCCAAAGGTAAAATTTTCTCTGATTCTATTATTTGTATGTAATTTTCATATGGTTGAGTTATGGATAATTCAGTTGTATCAGTTATCGATTTCATTTTTACCTTAATCATACCAGGGGATACTATATTTATATTATTTTTTTTCAACCCTAATGTTTGAACAGAAATAAAATCATCTAAAGAATCATCCAATCTAAAATGAATTTTAGATTCATCATTGATATCTTTAAAAATATCGAACTTAATTGATGATGAGTCTTCTTTAATAATTTTTATAGGTATCTTATTAAAAATTTCTTTAATACTTCCTGAAAAAGATATAGTTCCCCAAGAACCTTGCAAGGATTCTGCACCAATAATCTTTAATCCTCCTATTTGATCTGGTATACGAATATTTAGTCCTGTATGTGAATCATTTTCAGTTAAATCAATAATAGGATACCAACTAAGACCATAATTAATCTTATCTTGAACTATTGGAATCCCAGATAAAATTTTATCTACTGCAACAATTCTATATTTACCTTTTGAAAGAAATTTAAAATTGAATTTACCATCATCAGAAGTATCGATTACATAGTCAGGTTTTTTCTGGAAATAATCAACTGAATCAAGCTTATTTTGGATTTTCCATAAATTGAGTGATGAAGGTTTTGAATAATAAACTTTACCGCTAATTGAGCCTTGATCTATTTGATTCCCGGTAGAAAATGCAATTTGCATATTGTTAGTTAATTTTATTCTTTGTTCATCACTTAGGTTTCGATCAATAGACAATATATAAGTTTGATCTGGATATAGTGAATTTGGGAAATCAACAAATAATCTCTTGCCTTTGTAGATTATATCTAGTTCTTCAGAAAGTTGAGGAAAAACTTTTATGGCTCTATTAACAGTATTTTCATCAATATATTCTGAAAAAAGTAATTCTACTCTTCCACCAGAAAATTTAATGGTCCCATTTGGTGGCGTGACCTGAACTAACTCAGGAGGGATATCATCTTTAGGGCCACCAGGGGGGCTCATCACTGCAGCACAGGAATAGAACATTAAAAAACTATGCCACCTTAGAACCAGATATATTCTATTTAAAATTATTTTCAATTACTTAATTCTAATTTAACCGGTATCTCTTTATTGAAAGTTATCTCATTTCGTGAAATATTTAACGTAATACACCACACTTTTACTCCTTTTTCATATGCATTTAATAACGCTTTAGAAAATTTTGAATCCCTTTCCCACATCGGCATAAATAAATCCGCGTCAGACCTTTGACATACAAACAATATTCCTGCTCTCTCTCCCTTGGTTACCAAATCCATTAATGCTAATGCATGACGACGTCCTCTATCTGTAATCGCATCAGGAAATTTTGCAATTCTATTTTCTACGTAAGTGACTGATTTTACCTCAAGATAAAACTTTTTTGCTTTATCATCTAATAATAAAAAATCAAAGCGATGATTGTTGATTATTATTTCTGGTTTCTCCAGTTTAAAATTTTTAAAAATAGAAAGCCTATTGTTTTTCAATTCTTCCTTTATGAAATAATTTGGAAGAGTTGAAACTAATGAAATTAGCTGACCTTCTACTTTGATGAATATAGTAGTATATGCAGTTTTTCTTTTTTCACTTAATCTAGCAGGGCGAACTAATAATTCTGATCCAGGGATTAACAGTTCCTTTAATCTACCAGGATCTGGTAAATGACTTTTATGTAATTCCCCATTAATCTTAACTGTAGTAATAAACCTATTGGGTCTATCAATAAAAGTTGCAGAGATCAAGGGTCCATCAATTAACATAAATTAGTTCGGAAATTTAAATCTTAATCAAATATTCAAAAATAATATAATATTTGATTAATTTTATATTTAATAGATTAAGAGAATTTATGCCCCTTGTTCCATCATATATAAAAAAACTAGAGAATTACACACCTGGTAAACCTATTGATGAAGTACAAAGAGAATTAGGTATTACAGAAATCACGAAACTAGCATCTAATGAAAATCCACTAGGAGCATCTCCTTTGGCTATTAGAGCAATGATAGATTCCATGAAAAACATCCATAGGTATCCAGATTCTTCTGGATACGAATTGAGAAAAGAATTAGCAAACAAGTTTAACATAAAACAAAATAATGTTGTTTTGGGCGCAGGTTCTGAAGGAATTATGTCTACAATAATGCGTACTTTTTTACTTAATGATGATGAGTTAATAAGCGCAAAGAACTCATTTATTGGTTTTCGTGTTCTTGCAAATGCCTCTGGAAGAAAAGTAATGTGGGTTCCAATGAAAAAATATCGATATGACCTAGAAAAAATGGTAGAACAAATAACAGAATATACAAAAATCATTTACATTGCTAATCCTGACAACCCAATGGGTACATATGTAACAGAAAAAGAATTTGATGAATTTTATTCATACGTACCTGATAGGGTATTAATTATTTTGGATGAAGCCTACTTTGAATTTGCTCATGACAAACTAGACTATCCTGATTCAATGACATACCGATATGATAATGTAATTACACTTCGTAGCTTTTCTAAAGCTTACGGTTTAGGAGGTGTCAGAATAGGTTATGGATTTGCACACAGTGACTTAATTTCTAATCTCTTAAAAGTTAAGGTCCCATTTGAACCATCTACGCTAGGACAAATTGCTGGGCTAGCTGCTATTTCTGATACTGACTTTTTGAAAAAGACAATTAAATTAAACAAAAATGGAATGAATTTTTTATCAAATCAATTAGATACATTGGGAGTCAAACATATAAAATCAGCTGCAAATTTTATTACAACAGTTTGGGATTCAGAAAGTATGGCTAAAGAATTAACAATAACTTTATTGAATATGGGTGTAATTGTAAGGCATTTGGATACCTTTGGTTGGCCCAATTGCATCCGGATTTCAATAGGCCTAGAAAAAGAAAATGAACAATTCATAAGTTCTTTAGGTGAAATACTTTGAACGAAATTTCATATACCATAGATGGTTTTAACCATTGCGAGTTTTACGTAGGGAATGCAAAGCAAACTGCATTTTACTATTGCAGTACCATGGGATTCAAACCAATAGCATATTGCGGTCTCGAAACTGGAAATAGAAATAAAGTTAGCTACGTTTTAAACCAAAATAAGATTAACCTTTTGATTACTTCTCCATTAAAAAATAATACAGAAATTGGTGCACATATTGAAAGGCATGGAGATGGCATCAAGGATGTTGCTTTTACTGTAGATGATTCAGAGCTTGCATGGAAAACATCTTTAAATCGAGGGGCAAAAAGTGCTATTGAACCAAAAGAAATAAAGGATAGTAATGGAGTAGCAGTAATCTCAGCTATAAAAACTTTTGGAGACACCACACATTCTTTCATAGAACGAAAAAATTACCATGGAGTCTTTTTACCTAGATATCATAACAATGAAAATAAATTTACTTATGATGAAACAGGCCTAATTCATATTGATCATATTGTTGGAAATCAGGAGGAAGGAGACATGAAGAATGTTTGTGAATACTATGAAAATGTGTTTGGATGGCATCGCTTTTGGACAGTAGATGATAAGGACATAACAACAAAATACTCTTCATTACGATCCATTGTAATGGCGAATAATAACGAAAAAGTAAAAATACCCATTAATGAACCTGCGGAAGGATTAAAAAAGTCTCAGATACAAGAGTTCATCGATTTTTACGGTACTGCTGGAATACAACATCTAGCTTTTTCAACCAAGGATATTATAAAAACTGTTAAAAAAATGCGCAAAAACGGAGTTGAATTTCTTCCTACTCCTTCTTCATATTATGATGAATTGAGAAAGAGAATTGGTGATATAGATGAAGACATTGAAGAATTAAAACGACTTGGTATCTTAATAGACCTTGATGAAAATGGCTATATGCTACAAATTTTCACAAAACCACTTCAAGATAGACCAACTCTTTTTTTTGAAATAATTCAAAGAAAAGGATCTAATAGTTTTGGAAAAGGTAATTTTAAAGCATTATTTGAATCAATAGAAAGAGAACAGCAGAAAAGAGGGAACTTATAAATGAGATTCGCTACTTACATCCATAATGAAAATGGCCAACTTAGGTTCGGCTTTAAAAAAGGGAAATATATTTTTGATGTCATACTAGCCTCAAAATGGGTAGAAAAGAATAAAAATGATAATTCTTTTTCAAATATTCCAAAGACTCTTAAAGCCTCATTGCAAAATTGGGATTTAAATTATCCAAAACTAATAAGTTTATATGATGAAATGGCACAAGAAGGTATTGAAATAGAGAAAGTTAGTGGAAAAAGAATAGCCTATCTTGAGACTGAAGTTCAATTAACTTCTCCTGTTCCAGACCCCCAATCCTTTAGAGACTTTTATGCTTTTGAACAACATGTCCGTGCTGCTAGAAAACTCCGAGGTCTCAAAATGCATCCAGATTGGTTTAAAATTCCGATTTTTTATTTTTCTAATTCAGTTGCACTTTTTGGACATGGTGAAAAAATCAACTATCCAAACAAAACAAAAGAATTAGATTTTGAACTTGAGTTTGCAGTTATCATTGCCAATGGAGGTTCAAATATAGCGAGTGAAAACGCTAGTAAATATATTGCAGGATATACAATTTGCAATGATTGGTCTGCACGAGATCTCCAAAGAGAGGAAATGGCTATGAGTTTGGGACCTGCAAAAGGTAAAGATTTTGCTACAAGTTTTGGACCATATATGGTAACCCCAGATGAAATTGAGAACGCTTGGGATGAAAATGGGAAATTAAATCTTCGTATGACCTGTCATATAAATGGGGAATTAATATCTGATGGAAACACAAATGATCTTTACCATCCATTTACAAAAATGATTGAACGTGCCTCAATGAATACAAGAATACTTCCTGGTGATTATCTTGGTTCAGGGACTGTTGGTACAGGCTGCATTTTGGAATTGAGACCTGAAAATACTGGAGGCTGGATTAAAAGAGGAGATACAGTCAGACTGGAAGTAGAACAACTTGGTGTCCTTGAAAATAAAATAGTATAATTACTTTATGCCTTTCTATCAAAAACAAGGTCGCATTCCAACAAAAAGACACATCCAGTTTAGCGATGAGAAAAATAACTTATATTGGGAAGAATTGATTAGCCGGGATGGCTTTAGTGGTATATACTCTAACGTTTATCACATAAACCCACCTACAAGTCTCAAGGCAATTGGAAAATTCAAAAAATCAAATTTAATCTCTGCTAATATTAGCCATCGACACCGACATATATTAACATCTAAACTTAAATCAACAGGAGACTGCATATCATCAAGAATTCCTCTTTTTTTTAATAAGAATATTATTATTTCAAAAGCACACGCAATTAATTCAATGGACTTTTTATATAGAAATGGCTTTTATGATGAGGTTATATTTATTCAATCCGGAGAAGGAAATCTACAAACTAATTTTGGCACCCTTAAATTAATTGCTGGTGATTTTGCTGTCATACCAAGAGGAGTAATTTGGCAAATTGATATTAAAAAAGAAATGAAACTATTAATCATAGAATCTGCTTCTGCAGTAGAAACGCCAAATAAATATCGAAATAAATTAGGACAATTACTCGAACATTCACCATATTGCGAGCGAGACATAAAAACTCCAAAACTTACCTCACCAATTGGAAACAATTCGATTGATGTCCAGGTAAAATTAATGGATGGAATTCAAACATATACATACCACAATCACCCATTTGACATTATTGGATGGGATGGTTATTTTTTCCCTTTTTCACTTAATATAAATGACTTTATGCCAATCACGGGGAAAATTCATCAACCACCACCCGTTCATCAAACTTTCCAAACCAAAGACTTTGTAATCTGTTCTTTTGTGCCAAGACTTTTTGATTATCATCCTGAATCTATCCCCGCCCCATATGCACACAGTAATGTTGACTCTGATGAAATTATTTTTTACGTAGATGGTGAATTCATGAGCAGAAAAGGAATTGAAAGCGAATCTATGACATACCATCCAATGGGATTGCCTCACGGACCCCAGCCAGGGAAAATTGAAGAGTCAATTGGAGCAAAAGAAACAAATGAACTTGCTGTAATGATTGATACTTTCCAGCCTTTGAATATCACTAATTTTTCATTAGATATTGATGATGAGGAATATCCTTATTCTTGGATTGATAAATGATTTTTGACCCAAAAGAGATTTCCTTTTCTGATACTCATAAGATTATGATTGGATCAATTGTTCCAAGACCTATTGCTTTTGTATCAACAATCTCAAAAGATGGAAAAAATAATGTAGCACCATTTTCATACTTTAATGGTGTATGCTCTAACCCACCTACTATTATGTTTGCACCTGCGCGCCGAGCTTGGGATGGGAAAAGAAAAGATACATTAAATAACATAATAGATAATAATGAATTTGTAATTAATTTGGTTTCTGAATCCTTTGCCGAAAAGATGGTTGCCTGTTCTACTGATTTTGATTCTGAAGTTGATGAATTCAAGATTTCTGGATTATCTCCAAAAGAATCAAGCAAGGTAAAACCACCAAGGGTTGGAGAATCAAAGATTAGTTTTGAATGTGAGTTAAATCAAATTATTGAAATAGGCAATGGAGATCCTGGTAGCGGTTTCATTGTAATAGGAACGATTGTACTTTTTCATATTGATGATGAAATATATGATAATGGAAAAATTTTGTTAGAAAAATTTGAACCACTTGGCCGATTAGCAGGAAACTTATATACTAGGCCAAATGACAACATAGAAATCATTCGAAAAATCAAACCAAAATAAGTTCAGAAAGTAAATTAGAGATTTAAATCAATTAACTCTTCATCAGATACTTTTATTGATTTAAATACCGTCCCTGATTTAAAAATAAATGTTCTTCCTCTTTCAAGCATAAATGTTAGATGATCATTAGCATCACAACTTTCATCTTTAGTTAACCCTTCCATTGTATCCTTTCCATCGCTTACAACCATTATTTTTGCCTTACGTCTATTTCCTTTGGAATCAAGAGCTCTGACTCTGATGGGAATCAAATCCTTGCTGGAAATATCCAATCTATAGTTATCAGTAACATCTATTGCATAATATTTCTTTTCATTTGGTAACCAGTCCATCGGAAAATAAAGATTTGTTTCTTCCCATGTCGCAGCAAAAATCCCATATTTCATACTGTTTTTAGTTGCTTTACTAGCAAGTTCATGAAACCAAATTTCATTTAGCTTGTTACCTGTTGGTTCTGCAGCGCCAGTAAAATGCCATCTCCCATCCCATATTTCAACCCATGAATGATTTCCAGAGTTATTATACCATGATGGTGTACCTACAAAACGTGCAGGAATACCAACGCTCCTACAGGCATCAATTAATAATATACTAAGACCTGTACAGGATGCCATCCCTGCGAGAATACTTTCATATGGCGATTGATCAGCTTTTGGACGCTTTGTTGAGTAGACAACGCCTAGCATATCATAAATTTTTTGGTTAAGCAAGGCTGTAGCAGAATAAGGTGAATCTGAATATTCGACTACTGGATAAAACCTGAAATAAAAATCTTTTCTCCAATCATCAATACGTTCATTCAAATTTGAATATGGGAGAACGTAAGCATAAAAAATTTCATCTGGGATTTTAATATCCCAAGGATTATCATTTTTTACTTTATAAGCAAGGTTACAATTAGAAATTAGAAACTCTGCTGAAACTTCTTTGAGGTGATCTTCTGGCATATGCTTAATTAACCACTCCATCCCCTCATGTTTATCTTGATGGATGTTATCTAGTGCTTGAATAATTTCGGAACGATTATCACCAGCAAGTGATAAACGATTATTTATGTCGTTTCCAAAAATATAACTGACAAATAAGAATAGTATCTTTATCTTAATTATATGATTCATATTGCATAGCAGACTACAAAAACAATTTACATACTTCAATAAAAATATTAAGTAATGTAACCACATAATATTTTTTATTTTTTCATATGAATATGGAATTAAAAAAAAGGATTTATAATGCTCAATGCATTGGAAATGTAGAACCAATAGAATATATGACACCCTACCCATCTATCCGTTCTGTTATTGAAGGTCAAATTATAAAGTTTTCTGATAAAGTAATATTTCAAGATTTGAAAATCACTAATAGTATGTTTTATTCTTTTATTCAGCAAACAAGTAATTGGTTGCAAGATATTGGACTTGAACCACAACAAAGAATTATAATCCCTAAATTAAGATTCCCTGAAACTGAAATTCTACTTTTTAGTGTATGGAATATGGGGTGCGTAGCAGTACTGTCATAAGATTCAATTCATAAAAGAGATAAGAAAAGATTCATGCTTCGTGATCTTCTAAATTCTGGAATGAACCTTTTTGATGAAATAAAGCCTTACCAAAATAGTTACCAAGTTAAATACAAACCACTATTACAAGAAGAAGCACTCTTGACATTTGAAAAAAAAGAAGGAATCAGACTTTCACATTATAACCTGCTTATTAACGCTAGTGGAATACAAAAAGGTATTGGGTTAAAAAGTAAAACTCGATATTATTCTGAACTCCAACCAAACTCAATTTCATGGGTGATATTTAATACAATTTTGCCAATATATTCTGGTTGCATTTACGATTCTTTAAATCCAAAATTAACAATAGGAACATCAGGTAATAGTTTTAATATTCGACAAGACCTAAATAATATCAATGAATTTTCAAGAACAGATATAGCAATTTGTCCTGAGAATACCGCTTGTCTTTCAGTTGGGCGAAAGCCTATTCACCTAACAAATTATAAAATTGAGCAAGGCATTTTGAAGGTAAAGGGCCACTCTGTAATGATGGGATATTTACAGGAGGAATCAAACATTTCATCTTTTAAAGAAAATCATCTATCATTAGCTATTTAGCTTAAATCGTTGAGTACTTCTTTCGCATGATTCTTTGGTTTTACCTTATCATAAGCTTTTTGAATCTTGCCACTTT
>PBFM01000037.1 GCA_002718655.1 Fidelibacterota bacterium | reverse complement strand
TCTGTACATCCATAAACAGGCGTATCACCGCCAACGGTAAATGTTGCTGTACTACTAGAACCTTCGGTGAAAGTAAAATTAAGCAAAACATTTCCATCAGATGTGGTTCCAGTCAAAACATTACCATTCCAGCCATCGCCCCATGAGTCATATCCATTAGCTGTATATTCGCCATCGATCAAACAACCAACAACAGACGTGTTTCCTGAAGCCGCAGCCACTAAGGTTCCTGATTCATCCAAAATTTCCCAGCTAACCTCAGAGGGATAAGAGCCACCATCACAGACAAAAGTTATTTCTGTCTCGGTATCAGGGTTTGGACAATTACGCGTGTTTCTTGTAGCATTTAAGTTTTCAGGTCTTATATCTGCTTTCTTTCTTTTTGCGTAGCTAGTGTGCTCGTTTAAGCCTAAGGCCTTTCTCTTTGCGAGCGGGTTATAACGATCACTTACGCCAAGTAATCTAGTTGAGCTAGATCGCAGACTTGGTATGGGCGACCATGATAGCCAGATCTGTCCGTTGTAGGCAACTGCCTCCAAGTCGACAGGTGTCTCATCCAGAGGCTGCTCTGTTATTGAAAAGTCAAATGGTCCATCTGAATAATAAGGAGTAAATAGAATAATTAGATCTGTTCCTGCTGCTACCTGAACCACAACCTCAGACTGATAAGTTTCTTCGAAATCATCACTGATTCCGTAAATATTTGTAAACTCACCATAGCCATCTGTTTCACAAGACCCAAGAACAGCCATCCAGGTGTCCTCCTCAGTCAATCCCATTGTTGATATGATCACGTAACCATCAATAGAGGATGTATAGCTAAACCACTGCTCACTAACACCGTTGGTGTTATTTATACCGCCTGAAGCGGTTAAAGGAGAATCGCAGACGTCTCCAGTGTAATAGCAGCTGCCGTTATCAACTGTAGCTGTTTCATCATAGTTTATAGCCGAAGCATCTGTACACCCAAAGACATCATTTGTTCCACTAATGGTTACAGAATATTCCCCAGCTCCACCAGCGGCTATTGTTTCACCCGCTTCATTAGTGATAGACCAAGATATCTCACTATCATAGGTTCCGCCGCCTACAACTAAATTATAGGTTCCAGCGGGCACACAAATTTGATCAGTAAAGGATGAACCCTCACCTTCAAGACCACCAGAGTATAGTTCGGTACCATCGGAGCTACTAAGGGTATAGGTTCCTCCGTTCCAGCCATCGCCCCATGAGTCCGCGCCATTAAAAAATACGGTTATATCTGTGCAATTTTCTACTACTACTACATCTTCCTCAGTCGCTGGCTCAATTTTCCATGAGGATGGTGTACTACTAGACCCGCTCCACTGGTTGAGAGGGCCAGTAACAGTTACAGAAGCACCTAGTTCGGGGTCAGTTATGGCAAATCTATCATTAACATTGATCGTGTCTCCAGGAGCATCGCTGATTCTCCATTCGCCGTAGGAGTCTTCATTCACAGCCATAGTAACAATACCTTCGATCGTAACCCGAACACTTTCATACGCTTCATTCATTGCGGCACCATGACTTAATGTAACAGCATCAGGAACCATATTTCCTGAAGAGTTAACACTAACCACATAGCCCGTGGTTAATTGAGTTAGGCTAAAATTTTCATCACCATAAGTTGCTGTGTATTCAGTCACCCAGCCGCGGACAGTTACATAATCTCCAGTCTCAACACCTTCTGGGGCAGACCACCAGCAGTAGATTCCATTCCAAGCACCTGATTCATCCTGAATAGTAAAAGCCGAGTTGGTTGCAATTCTATCAACAGCGGTAACAATGCCCGATGTTTCTACATACTCGCCTTCCCAGAGAGAAGCACCACTCGGGTAGCTTGTATCTGACTGGATATCATAAATTTGTACAACCGTTGGTGAGGGCTCAATAGATGATGCAGCGCCTGGCGTTCCGCCCGAAACCCAGCTTGCCTGCCAGTTTTCTGCCAGGCTATTATCAGAGCTAGGATCAATAAGTTCAAGAGAGGGACCACCACCATCGTGGCTTGTGCCCCAGTCACCATAGTCGTTTGTGCCGTCTTCATAGTCAACGAAATCAACAACAGCGCCGGTCGCATCAATAATTTCAATGTCCTCACCGCCATTGCTTTGACCACCGGCTGTCCACTCGACTACTATTGCACCATTTTCGTGAAACCCATCGCCATCCTCATCGTAAACATTATAGCTAAAATCTCCATTTTCTGAGGGCATAGTGATGATCATATATCCTCCAGCTTGGAGAACCGTTCCGTCAGCAAAAACATGGGTCACACCCTGAGTAAAAGAGTAGCCAGACATATCAATATCTGCCGCACCAGGATTGTGAAGCTCCATAAACTCATAATCATTGTCGCTGCCCTGAGCAGAGGATGGGTTATAGTGGATCTCATTGATCACAACCTGCGCGGTTAAAAGGTTTAACATGATCGCAGTTAGGATAGGTATAATAGCTTTTCTCATTGTGTTAGCTCCTATGATAAAATTGATAGTATTTAACTTCATAATAAAAATTTCCTTTATATCTGATGCTATTTCAGCATGATCATTTTTTTGGTTTTTGTAAAACTCGCGGTCCTGATCATGTAGAAATACATTCCCGAACCTAATTGTTTTCCGTGGCTATCTAGTCCGTTCCATATAACCCTGTGGTATCCCGCCTCACGGTAGCTGTTTTTAACAAGCGAAATAATCTCTCGTCCCATAATATCGTATATGCTTAAGCTTACAACAGCATTCTCTGGTAGATCATATTTAAGCGTAGTTGTTGGGTTGAACGGATTCGGATAATTCTGGTGAAGCGCATAGACATCTGGGACCTGAGGCTCATCAATGCCCAATACAGCGTTCGCGTTAACGGAAACAGTATACTCACTGTCAGCGTCAGTAGTGTCACTGCCATCTGTTGCAAATACAGTCCACGAAAAATCAGCCTGGCTTGTACCGAATGAGTTTAAAAGCTCAGAAATCAGTGAATAGGGGACAGACTGAGTCGTGTCGGTCGTGTTAACCAGAACAGTGTCTAGCTCAAGAAGCTGTAGCACCAGTCCGTAGGTAATTTCATCATTGTCTGCGTCTTCAGACGCCGACCATGAGACATCGATGGAGACCTCGCTTGCGATATCATCAGGAGTAATAATTACCTCGGTACCATTCTCAGGGCTCAATAGATCAAACGCTATTGGCGCATCATTAACAGCAATAACCTCAATATTTAAAGTAAAAGGAGCGCTCAATGTGTCACCATCGCTCACGTTGACAGGTACCACCAGAATACCATTAAAGTTTTCCCCAGGCGTAAGGGTTGGGCCCTCGCTGGTGTAGTTCTCACCTGGAAGTATGTTCAAGGTAAAGATATCACTGTCAACGTCAGTGATAACCAGAGAGTCAACGCTTACTACTAGGTCCGTATCTTCAAGAGTGCTTAGCTCTGAAGATGAGACAATAACAGGGAGGTCATTTACAGGGTTCACATTTACAACAATAGTATCGACCCCAGTAAGTCCGCCCAGGTCTGTTGCAGTGATGTAGATAGAGTCCACACCAAATGCATCAGGGAGGAAGTTAACGTAGACGCTGTCAATTATGATACTCAGTGCAATCAAACCCTCACCAGCTACGTTTGTAGAGAAGCTGATCTGATCGCCTGTAACAATATCAGGGTCAGTGAAATATGGTTGATCGTTATATCCAGACAGTGAAATTGTTACAAAGTCGCTATCCTCATCAACTGTGATATCCTCTACAGGGTTGGCCACTGCAGGGGCATCGTTGGACGGTGTTATCTGGATGTTTATAGTAAAAACATTACTCGTATCCTGGCCATCAAACAGAGAGACAGGAACCAAAAGCTCACCAATATAATTGAGGGTCGGTGTCACCTGTGTGCTGTCAACAGTGTAGTTTTCACCCTCGCTAACAAGGATAGATAGCTCATCCTCGCTATTATCAACATCCTCATAGTTAAAGTGTGTAAAGTCAATTGTAAGTACAGAGTCTTCAATAATATCCACGGTCACCTGAGAGCTAATAACTGGCGCATCATTAATGGCGTTAACCACCACAGGAATAGTGTCTGTCGCAAACGCTCCAGCAAAATCAACTGCCGTAATGAATAGCGTGTCTGTTCCATTAGAGTCAGGCATAAAATCAACATAAACTGAGTCGTTTAATACGCTATACTCAAAAATATCTGATGCCTCAGGGTAGATCTCATAAACAAGCTGATCACCTGTTACAATATCTGGATCATCAAAATATGGTTGTCCATCTAGACCTAGCAGAGGAATGACAATACCGTCACTGTCTTCATCAACGGATATATCAGCAACCGGGTTTACGACTGTTGGTGCATCGTTATATCCGATGACCTCAATCGATAGGGCAAAGACGTCGCTGCTGTCTAAACCATCGAACAAATAAATCGGTACCGTCAGGTCACCAATATAGTTAAGCGCAGGAATAATCGAGCTTGAGTCGACACTATAATTTTCTCCCTCATCAATAAGAATAGACAGTTCTTCATCAGTATTATCGGCATCATCATAGATTAAATCCTCTAAAGAAAGCGTAAGAGCAGAGTCCTCAATCATAGTTAAAGTAATTTGTGATATAATTGTGGGTATATCATTAATAGAATTAACTGTTACAAGAACAGTATCTGTAGCTGAGGCGTTCTCAAGGTCTGTCGCAGTAACGAAAAGCGTATCCACGCCATTCGAGTCAGCCTCAAAGTCAAGGTGGATACTATCCCCTATAAAGAAAATTCTAAAGAGGCTGGGATTCGTATTGTAGACGCTATAGTTTAGCAGATCTCCAGTCGCAATATCGAGGTCATCAAAATAAGGTACACCCTCAGAACCAGACAATGAGAATACAAAATTCTCGCTGTCTTCATCGACCGTTATATCAGAAAGTGGGTTTTCGATGGTAGGGATATCGTTTACAGATTCAACTGTTATGGCGAGGTCCCATACCTCACTGGAGTCGGTTCCATCAGATACCATAGTTGGAACTGTTAGTTCCCCAAAGTAATTGTCATTCGGAATAACTAACATATCATCTGTGGTATAGTTTTCACCATCCATTAAAACAACACTCAGATCCGTTCCGTTATTGTCAATATCGCTTACAAATAAATCATTCATGCTGATTGTGATTGGCGTATCCTCAGGGGTGACAAGAGTCTGCTGACCCAAGACTACCGGAGCATCATTAACAGGAGCCACATCAAAATTAACAGTAAGTTGGTTGCTTTCCCACTCACCGTCACTAACTAGAATATCAACCACAATACTGCCATTATAGTCATCCTCAGGAATGATAGTGTTCTCATCAACTGTGTAGTGCTCACCATTTTCTATGAAAAGACTAAAATCATCTGGGTAGACATTGTCAACATCCTCTGCGGAAAACATATCCAAGCTGACAGAGTAGGGCTGATCCTCAACCATTTCTGTAGTGCCATTGTATGAAGCGAGAGTTGGTGGGTCATTTATTGGCAATATATTTACACTGATTAGCGTTGTGTCCTGGTATCCATTCAGGTCATCGGCCTCAAGTTTTATAGTTAGCGGTTCTTCTGTAAAATAGTCTTGCTGAATCGCGGAGAGGACTAGGTTAGAACCGTTTACTGATGCCTCCAATTTATCAGATGCATTATTTTCCAATATTGAAAAACCAATCTGTGATGAAGCCTGCTCATTATCAAACACATAGGACTCGATCATGATCACATTACCTTGCGAGTCTTCATTGATGTTAAATGCCGAAATGTTCTCTGACCATACTGGAGCTGTATTGGTACCGCAGATGGTCACCTGATTTGTGAAAGTACTGTCTCCAATAAGCTGACCATCGGATGGTATCACAAGTGCGTACCATTTTTCATCACAACCTGTGGCGCTTGCTGGAAGAAGAAATAGGCCGCTATACTCATCGACCTTGCTATCGTTTTTGTACCAAAATATTTCAGTTCCAGACTCACTATCATTTTCAGGGTCGAAATATGTATAGCTCAGGCTGATATCATCGTCAATCCCAGGGAGAGATGGATTCAGCTGAGGGTCTGAAGCAAGCGGAGCATCATTTACAGGATTAAGGGATATCTCAACTGGAAAAACATTACTCAGGCTGCCTTCGCTATCTTTAACCTGAGTGTTGACACTTATAGTTCCGTTGTAGTTGGGGTAGGGGATAATGCTTTCGTCGTCAATAACAGAGTAGTTTTCTCCCTCAGAAACCACGACTGTAAATGAAGTCTCTCCATCTGGATCTTCAATTGTTAACATATCTGTAGAAATGACTATGGTCGCGTCCTCATCAAATGAGACTTGGATCTGTCCAGAAATAACAGGAGCATCGTTTACGGGCTCAACAGTGAGTAAGAGTTCAAAAGGTTCGCTCTCATCGATTCCATCGTTGATGCTTACAGGAACTATTAGATCACCTACAAAGTTTAAATCAGGTATTATGGTTTGATCTATAATACTGTAGTTATCACCCTCAGAAATTGTAAGGCCCTGCGCAAGAAAATCCGCAGGATAATTATGATCTGGATCACTCACAGAAAAGAAATAGATTGATGGAGTTATACCTGTGTCTTCATCTAAAGTTGTTTCGCCAGAGTATTCAGTTATTACAGGTACGTCATTAACTGCTTCAATCTCAATAAAGTAGTTAGCAATCGCTGGACTTCCACCTGGGTCCTGAAGAACTGCGCTCAATATATTTTGACTGAGATTTTCATCATCTGGGGTTCCAGAAAGGGTAATAGTGTAGTAACTGTTATCTCTTGTAATGCCTTGAACAGTAATCCACTCAGCTGCGTTTCCATATAGCTCAAGAACGTATTCGCTCTCATCGGTCTGGTCCACATCAATAAAATCAATATTTAACACATACTCAGTTTCTTCTGTCGCTGAACCAATCTCAGTAGACTGAATAATTGGTATATCATTCACAGGGAGCACATTAAGCTCTAGGTCAAACATTTCACTCTCTGCCTCACCATCGTTAACAGAAACAGGAACGGTAATCGTGCCAACGTAGTTTTCGCTTGGGATTATTTTGTCTTCATCAATCGTATAGTATAGACCCTCATATAGAGTTACCCCCTGGGCCACAAAATCACCAGGGAACGTATTATCAGGATCTTCGACAGTGAAAAAATAAACAAGAGGCGTGTACTCAGTATCTTCGTTAAAGTCAACCGAGTTTTCATAGCCAGTGATTACCGGAGGATCATTCACTGGTATAATTTCTATACTGAAAGCGCCTGTGGTCTCATTCTCGCCATCCGAAATTGTAACGTTAAGCGTATTATCATTATTATTTTCATCATCTGGTACTCCAGACAGTGAAAGAGAATAACCACCCTGATCGCTTACTAAAATATCACCAGCAGAAATCCAATTAGAAGCAGAACCGCTTACGCTTGCAGAAAACTCCAGACCATAGGTTGACCCCTCAGGATCAGAAAAATCTATACCCAGGATATAGTTACTTTCTTCAGTCGCTTGGGGAACATACTCAGTAGTTATTTCAGGGGCATCATTAACTGGTAAAACATCGATGGATATTTCAAACTGCTCACTTTCAGAATCGCCATCATTTACAGAAACAGCTACTGAGAGTGTGCCAAAATAGTTTTCATCTGGTTCAATTGACTCACCATTAACTGAATAGTTATTACCATCGAAAATAGTAAATGAGAAATCGCCAGGGAAGGAATTATCGGGATCATCGACCAACAGCGATTCAATGGAAATGGTAAGGTCTGAGTCTTCATCCATCTCTCTTTGACCTTGATATCCAGTGATTACAGGTATGTCATTTACTGGAATAATATTCAAGGTATAGCCGCTTGGGTCAGAGGATATACCCATTCCGTCAGTGATTGTTACTGATAAAATATTTTGATTTAGATTTTCATCATTTGCGACACCCAGTATTTTAACATAATAGTAATCATTCTCATTTTCTATTGAGCTAACGGACATCCAGTCTGATGCACTTCCATCTAGGCTAGCGCTGAACTCATCTGCTGAGCCACCATCCTGATCTGAGAAATATATATTAACCTCATAAAACATTTCTTCTACAACATCTGGTAGGTCCTCTTGGACAGTGCTAATTACAGGCTGCCCACCAAGAACAACTGATAGATCATCAAAATAAAATCCAGGAGCGTTTGTGCTTCCATCAGATATTAAAATAAAACCTATTTTGCAATAGTCTGACCGATATTGATCTGGGATAGCGACTAAATGGTCTTCCCAGCCAATTGATGGACCTGTAAAAGACTCGACCACATTCCACTGGCCATCATTATCATGATCAACAGCAACATAAAGAAAGTCGAAGTCTGTCTCTAGGTTATACCACGCGCTAAAACGCAAGATAGCAGGAACATTTGATGACGGAACATCAAATATATTGTAGACTAAATCTTGACTATTATCAAAATAATTACCACCAAGGTTAGTGCCCCAAACTTTTTCACCGCTCGCTGCTGATTCTGGACCATAGGCTGGAGATCCCCACTCCCACTGAGAATTTTGACTTGTTATAAAGCCACCATTATTATCCTCAAAATCATTTTCGTAAGGCAGACCAGTTGCCGATACTGTAGTAGCAGATATGACAAAGGATTGATCTGTTTCACCAAACGCACCATCCAGAGCAGAGACTGAATAATAGTATGTTGAGCTCTCATCAGTCTGGTAGTCACTATAGGGAGGAGCATACTCACTTGAGACCATTGTTAGTTGTGGAAAATCTTCTGGATCTAGATTAGCATTACGGGTTCGGTACAATATGTAATTATTAATGTCTCTATTTCTTGATGAATTTGTATTATCCGCGGAGGCGTTTTCAAAATTATTATATTGTCTCTCATTATAAGGGACAAGACCGTTGTCTCTTTCTTCAAAAACAAAAACAGGCTCTTCTATGAGTCTCTTTTGTTCATCGTTTTCACTGTAGGAGTATGACCTTTCAGATGAATGATCAATAGTAAGCTGATAATCACCCTCATCGGAGCCATAGCCATCTACAATAATATAGTAATCACCCGCAATAAGCGTTACATTTTGAAGCAGAGATCTGTAAAGATCTCCAGCAGAGTTACTGCACTCATCATCATTACAAGCAACATTAATCTGGTAGCTATTGTAGATATATATTTTTGTGTCATAGGAAGATTCACATAGGCTAAAATCGTATGTTCCTCCATCTGTAGAGAAATGGTATGTCACATCAGGGGCGCCTTCTCCAGGCCATGGACATGCCTCATCATAGTCATCGTTATATCCAGAAGTAGAGTGACTATGCACATAAGGAATAGCGTCAACTTCGAAGTCAAAATCTGTGATACCAGGCTGATATTCCCAGTCTAGCTCTACATGATCAGACCAGGCTCGAGCGCTGAGATTAGTTGGAGCAGGGAGGAAGCCACGACCCGTGATTGGAACGGTAAAAGACTCGTTGGTTGATATTACCTCAAGTATGGCTGATTTTTGTCCTGTGTTGAGCGGAACAAATGAAATGTAAACTGTTATTTCATCTGAAGAAATAGTCAATGGGTATGTGTTGCCATCATCCAGTTGGAAGTTTTGGCTATCATCTCCAATGATAGAGACAGATGTAATTGTAAGGTCTTCTGTTAATCCGTTAGATATTGAAATAGTATCTGGATCTGATGTCAAACCCGGAAACATATCGGGAAATTCAATAGGGTAGGGGTTGACAAGTATAGTTCCTCCAGAGGGAGTTGCGCAAGCATGGTTTGAACTATCTGACTCTACGCTACCATCCATCTGTGTTACATAGTAGCAGTATTCCAAACCTCCAGTAACCATCGCATCAGTGTAATCGGGTTCTGTCTCAGTAGTAGCCAAAGTGATAAAGGTGCCACCTGCTTCCTGTCTGTATATGTTCCACTCTACACCCTCAAGAGGATTCTCGACTAGCAGATCCTGGGTGAGGGTGTTGTTAGATTCTTCTAGCTCATTAACCAAACAGAAGTGATCAACCATGGCCCCAAATGTCTGGACTCCGTATTCATCATACTCTCCAATATATGCATTTACCCCAGCTCCTGATTGGGTGATTACAGATTCACCAGGCTGCAGACTTGGTACCCAAGAATAAGACTCAGTAAGCGGTGCCTCGCCATTGGATATATCTCCACAGGTATTGTCTGCATCATTCAAAAGGTAGTAAGAAACAACAAACCATCCTGTCTCTGCGTTTCCAGTATTAGTGACCTCAACCTGAATGACATCAGCGTCGGTGTTATACCACAAACTATCGATAACAAGTTCAGCAACGGGTGGATCATAATCTCCTATAGAAAAGTATACAGGTGAATAAACATTACCACTCGCTATTATGCCATTTTCATCAGAGATTTCCCAAGTCGTTTCCTCCATCCACGTGCTTTCATCGAAATATATAACATATATACCATCTGAAAGAAAAATGGGACCATATGTAATCTCAGATTCCCATTCCTCGGCAGATAAAATAGCAATCTCTTCACCAGACTCGCTCATAATATGCCCAGTGCTATCATAACCATCGCCGTATGTATCATACAGAGTAACATAGATATTAGCATCTCTGTCTGTTCTTTGTACCCAGCGGGGTCGCTGTTGCTCATTATTTAAATTATCTGTTCTAGTGATAGCTCGTTGGTGTCTATTGGCGTTTGCGATTTCCTTTTTATCAGTATTATGGAGCTGAATATTTTGATCTGATCCGAATTGTGTTGATACGCTTGAAATATTTGAAAGCAGCGGGTTCGAGATTGGATCCCAATTGAGGAAGACCTGACCAGAGCCACTCTCAGCAATAAGATTCTCAGGTCCTGACTGAGGAGGGTTTTCGTAGAGATACCATACAAAAGGACCAGGGTTCCAGGTATCATCCCAAAAAATATAAAATGTTTCTCCAGCGCTTGCAACTATGGTTAAATCAGATGCGTATTCATTTCCGCCAGTGATGTCACCACAATAGGCGTCATCATTTCCATCGATTAAATAGCCACCATTTTCAGGGCAGCCTGAATAAATCTGGACGTCAGTATCCTCAGGCTGGTTAGCGTAGCAAGTGGTGACTGTAATATATCCGTCAATAGTCGAAGTAAAAGTAAACCACTCATCGTTTCCATCTGCCTGATTTCCTGGTTCGCCAGATACGGCTTCAATCGCCACAGAGCAGGCGTCACCTTCGTAATAGCAGGAGCCATCATCCATAGTCACTGATGGATCATAGTTGACCGCGTCAGGATCCATACAGCCAAGGGTAAACTCGGCATCGCCTAGTATGAAAATATCAGAACCCTCGGTACCATCTTCCAGTGTTAATATGGTAGAAATGCTATCTGATACATAGTCATACGCCAGCCAGATGTTCCCGTTCCAACCGTCCCCCCAAGAATCATACATATACAAGGTATAGACATCACTTGGAAGGCAGTGGTCAGCCTCGTAGGGAGCGCCACCAGATAGGACTTCCTCTCCAGAACTATTTACCAATGTCCAGCTAACCTCAGACTGATATGCACCATTGTTACAAAATATAGAAACAAAGTTACTACTGCAATTTTCAGGTATTATTATACTTCCAGCATTTACTTCAACCGGAAAATAATCTTCATTTAATAAAATATCGATTGGGTTAATAGGAATCTCTGATCCTAAGGCATCATCATTAATAGCAAATCTAAGATTGAAAAGTTCGCCAGATCCTTCAATAGTGTTAGATCCAGCTGAGGCAGTAGCAATAATTGAATTAATGCTATTTGATGAGATGGACCAGCCAGCGTCAGCAGCGAGTCCTTCACTTTCATCGGTTCCCAGAAAATCAACGGGATGATCCTCAAGCCCCTCAAATGAAATCGCAAAAGAATAGAGACTGTATCCCTGATCTAGGTCTACATAGACTCCTACATCAACAGTGTCACCTGGTAATCCAAAAACGGTTTCAACTGAAATAATATTATTAAAGTCGGTATTAACCTCTTGGATATTCGGTTCATAGGGTCCTAGAGTTTGGTCCTGCCCTGTGATCTCGAAGCTACGGTTTCCTCCCATCTCCCATCCATTGTTTTCCCAGAGATAGTCTGGGCCAGCTTTAAATTTCCACTCTACAATGTCGCCAGGATTGCCATCTATTGGAACGGTTGTAGCAAAAATCCCATTCCCAGTATAAGACATAGGATTTTCCGATGTCCAGCTATTAAAACTTCCACGCACTTCCATGGTGTGCTGTTCAGTATCAAAATTTTCAATATTGCTCAGGTCGGCTACAAAAGTTACCTCAGAATTTCCTGAATCCGTTGAATTGTATATCACGCATGCAGGCTCGGTAGGGTTTCCTTCTATACCATCAAGAACAGTGGTTATCTCGTAGCAATATTCGTTATTATTTTCAACCATATAATCATCATAGTGATCATCTGAAATATTGGTCCCATTATCTAACAGATTAAACCCTTCGCTGTTTACGCTCCTGTAAACATTAAAGCTGTGACTGATAAGGCCATCATCTGTGGTTACATTGGCTCTTATACCAAACTCGCCATCGGCTAAGCCATACTCATTTGCGATATCGCTGTAAGGACTCCAGCCACCTAAATACATCCACGAATGCATTCCCTGTCCATTTTCAGTATCAATCGCAGCGCCAATGCTTGTTGTGATCTCAATAGCCAGTAGAAAATCACCACTAAATTGCCAATCAAGTTGAACCTCTGTCCAGCTATCAGGAACAGTTAAAATCTCAGTCTGATAGGAGGGATCTGTACTCGGTGCGCCTTCAATGATATCATAACCATATAGGACAGTTGATCCGGAAGCGTTGTCAACACCGTATACTGATCCCGTATTTACAAAAATATTTTCTGATCCATTTGGCATACTGAAATATGTACCTGTTAGTGCGGTACCACTAGACATCCAAATGTGGTCCTCAAAGGTTCCATCATCATAATGGACCAAATCATTGTTAAAACTAATAGGAGGGGAGTCCCAAGAGACCGCGATCAAACCATTTTCATTGTTTGCTCTTAAATTTTCTGCAACAGGTATGGAACTGTTATCTGTTGTACGTACAATCTTTATATCATCAATAAACAAGCCGCTCCCGTTTCCTCCATCATCATTATCATCCATCATAGCCTTGAAACGAATCTTAATATCTTTTCCTCTATATGATGTAAGATCTAAGCCTACATTATTGTTAAAGGGCATCCCTGGTAAATATTCAGCCCACTCGGTTCCGCCAGGTCTCCCTGCTCCACCGTAGTCATAGAATAGTATCTCCCAGGCCAAGTCGCCTGAGCCAAATGGAATCATATTAATTATATCAGCATTATCAAAGAAAACCTGTTCCGATGAGCTTCCAATAACAATATCATCAACTCTCAGACCAGTAATAGTTGGATCATCATAGGTATTGTATGAAGCATCAGAGCCAAAGGCAAATCTGACAATTACTTCCTGACCTGAATATTCAGCCAGATCAAAATATACTTCGTGCCAGTCTGCCTGACCTCCCCAACCCATGCTTAGGTTCTCAAGTGATCCGCCACAGTCGTATTCAGGATCATTCCATATCCAGCCATATCCAAAGCTGAAGTCATATGGGTCACTTCCACTTAATAGGTCCCATGTTATACCGCCATCATTAGAAATTCTAACGTTTGCAGCGTCCCAGCCATCGGTGCATGATTCTCCGATGGAAGCACCTTCGGGGCTTTCAAGGTCCCACTTCATCATTGCAGTCATATAAGGTGAATCCTGTGGGATAAGTACAGGAGGGGTGTCTAGGAACTCTAGCCACCCATTATCATAGCCACCCTCTGAGTCAGCGCAGTGCCAGCTGTTATCAGCATAAGCACCGACAGAAGAAGGGTGAAACATACTCGGGCTTCCTGAAGTTTCAGCAACCTGAACATTATAGTAGTCCTCTAGATAGTTATCACCAGTACCATCATAGTCAGGCAGGTCGCACCAGATTGCGAACTCAAGGTGGTAATTATCAGTGCCATCCAGCTCATCAGGAATGGAAATAGTGGGCGTGATTATACTTCCCTCTAGACCATAGTGATCATCATCAAATCTAAAGCTATGCGATGGGCTGAAACTGCTTTCAGAGGAGAGCTCCCATGGATGATCTTCTGTGATCCAGCCACTGACCTCACCCTCTAAATCATCTGACCAGATAACCTGATCCCGTGTATCCCTATTAGTCTGCGCATTGATCCCTGGCATTGGCTCTGTCACTGTTACGCTAGAGCCACTAGATGTAATCAGCTCTACAGGAAGATCAGATGGTATCCTTTTATCCTTTTTCCCTTGTCCTCCAAAGACCAAGCTAATCACTACAGTAAAATAAATATAAAATAATTTCTTCATAATATTAATCCTAAAAATTCTTATTTCATGAGAACCATTTTATGGGAGTCTCTAAAGTTATCTGCTTCAATTACATAGATATACATCCCCGCTCCAACCTGATCACCGTTATTGTTTGTAGCATTCCATGTCTTCTGGTAAAAGCCTGCGAGAGTCTTCTGCCTTGGAACGAGGTCTTTAACAACTCTTCCCATTATATCATATATCTTAACCGAGACCACTGCCTCCTGAGGGAGCTGGTATCTGATTCTCGTTGTTGGATTAAATGGGTTGGGGTAATTCTGTTTAAGAGCAAATACATCTGGAACGCCACCGTGTCCCCACTCATCAACAACCAGAAGAGCATTGGTAAATACAGCGCTGGTCTCATCAACTAAGACGGTCTCTTCATTTAGCCTTGATCGGCTCATGGTGACCATTGTCTGTTGATCTGTGAACGAATCGAGAAGCTCAAATTCAATGGTCCCAAGAGTAATAGTGCCCGAATTAAGTGAACCAATTCCTGCGGCGCTAGCACGAAAAACTCCATTCTCCTGAAGATCAATGATTGTCATAGTGCTGATATTTTCATTCCATTGAATTGAATTAAAGACAAGTACCTCAGAGTCATAGCTAAGCTCAATCTCAAAGGATCGAACATTGCTTCCGGACTCAATTTTAATTGGCATCTCGATTACATCGCCGGGTGTGTAACTCCCACCTGAAATATCAATAAAACCCTGTGCGAGTTCAATATCATCACTGCCAACAGGTAGTGACTCAATCAATCCAACAGAATAGTCCAATATTTTAGCTGCATCCAGAGCAGAAAGTGTAGCATCCTGTGTTACATCACCGACTCCCATTTGAGCCTCATCTAAATCTATGCTACCAGCGAGATACTGTAGTATAAGGCTTGCGTCAAACGGTGTCACATCACCGTTCGTACTCACATCACCATAGGTTAGAACAAGCACACCACCATTTTCTATATCATATCCCATGTCAGCGTTTTCATTAATCAGAGGATCAGTCAAAAATAAGTCAATAAAGTTTCCGCCGTCCATATTGCTTGAGATGTTAAAATGAAGGTTGAAAAGGTTACCGCTTCCGCTAACAGCCTGAGATCCTGCTCCAGCTGTGATAACGATTCCATCCTCATCATCTGCGCTGTAACTAAATATCCAGTCTGATGGCGTCATTGATCCAACGGTGTCTACTGAAACGAGGCTCATCATATCACCACCAAATCCTATTACTGATATTTCATAGGAGTACATAGATATATCATTTGGTACATCAGCCCACACAGAGACTGAGACTGTTTCACCTGGAAGGGCACTTGTTTGGTCAATGCCAAAAGTCATATTAAGATTTAGCATATCATCGATTGCGCTTTGTAGTGGGCCTATGGACATTACCCCAGTCCAGTAGTATCCATTATTATGCGCATAAGGGTCTGAACCAACGTAAGACGTGTTTGTAGCTAGAGGGTCAAAAGATAGAAGCAGGGCCCTGCTTCCATTATCTAGTTCCACATATGAGCTCATATCAAAGAAATCAGCGTCCTCTGAAACATTACCATTATTATCAACGGGGCCTGAGTATCCAGAAAAGAAGGGGGGCTCACTATTATCCTCTCTGATGATTCCATCAATCCAGTTTGGCTCACCAAGTTCATAGTCAGGATCGTAGTTCAATACCAGACTGTCCGATATGAAAGAGGCAAGGCCACTAGAGATACCGTGACCAGTTGGAACTATCCTTGAAATTGCTTCCCCGTATCCATCATTCCAATAAGCGATATCATGAACAGCCTGCCTGACACCTAACACATCTCTTAAGAAGCTACCTTCAGGCAGCTCATCCCCAGAGCCGTCTGTCATCCACCACAGATAGTCCGCTCCCGCGATTATATAAGACCTGTCACCAGTCTCTAGCCACTCTCTAACATGACCCTCAGTCATAACCCATGGGCCCTGGGTGCCGCTTACTTCAACAACCAGATCATAGCCTTCTAGGATGTCCGAGGTTATGTCCCCATAGTAAGGACCTGACCAAAAATCAAAGTCCTGAGAGCTTGAGCTGTTAAACAGGTAATAGTCCATCACCCAATCATCATACTCATCCGTGTTGTAGATAAACAGATGGGGTCTTTCCTGCTGGAAAATTTTATACGTAACCGTAGGGCTCTCTGTCCAGTTACCGTTGTTGTCTTCGGCATAAATATAGTACCAAACATCAGTCCCTGGAGGAAATCCAGGAATGTGAGCCTCATAGTGATTATCGGAAGTGTGCTCCATGTTCACAGAGTGCCAAGTTTCATCATCATCAAGGCTTGAGCTATATACAAGCTCCGCGTAGGCAACACCAGACTCTCCACCAGATGGATTGTCATCTGTTATATCAGCCCAAACATAGCGGTCTCCAGCATCTGCGTTAGTATTTAGAATTTCAAAATCATGTACCATAGGACCACGGTCTCCCGTAAGTAAGATGCCAACGTCCCACTTCATAAGCCAGCTTCGGATGTGCCAGCCTCCATTGCCAGAGGTACCATTACACGTGCCATTTCCATAGAACTTGAGGAATGGATATTCATCAATCTGATTAACAGTGGTCGCATAGAAACTCATCCACTCGCCCTCAATCATCTCAACGAGAATCCCGATCCATTCATCCTTGTAAACCATAGGCTGATCGCCCCAGTCGTCAGTATGAAAAACATTTTCAGTTGCACCAATTTCTGTGTTAGAACCATTGATATATGCCCCTTGCCAGAAAAGCCCTGTCTGAACGGTTCCATTTTCAGATTGAATTTCATAAGAGTCTGTTGAAAGAGGATCCCGTGCTCCATCATTAACGGTCATGTCTGAGCAGGGGGTAGGGGTTCCACCTGATGTATACTCATTGCCAGTGATAAATAGATTTCCTTCAGAGTCCATATCGTAGCCACCGATCCAGCCATCTGAGTCAACAATATCATCTGAATAATTTTCTCCAAATTCATTGTAGGGATAAGATAGACGGTGCAGAGAGACTCTCGCTATCATGTTCTGATCGCCACCACTAATTGGAATATTTAGATCGGTGATATAGCCATCAGCAGGGACCCGGTAGGCCATTAACATTGCGTCTCCAGTGTACTGTGAAAAACTGCCCCAGCTATCAGGATCATCACTGCCGTATGATAAGGTTTCCTCAACCCCAAAGACATCTGATCCGCCAGATATTTCCATAAAAAATGGCATCATATGATCAGACTGGTGGTCGTTCCAACCATCTGAGTATCTTTCAACATAATCTTCACCGCTTCCTGCGTCATTTGGTTCGCCATTAAACCAGTTTGTATAGTCCACTGGCTCTCCGGTTACCCACTCCCACTGACCTTCAACATTTTCATCGGTTAAACCGATCCAGCCACCAAATCCTCCTAGAAAATCTTGCTCCTCTTGGGATGTGACGGTTGCGAGGTGTCCTCCATAAGACTGTGCCATTTCTGATGCATCAGTCCAGACCATAGCATTCTCTGAAATATAGTAGCAGGAATTTTCCCTTGAGCCAATATAAGTAAATCCATCGATGTTTTCATCGCAAGAAAATGGTTGATGAGGGTGTGAGCCTAAGAAGGTCCAATCATTTTGTTCAAGCACGATCCACTCAGAGTTCATAGGGTCTGTGCCTGCTGACATGTACCAGTCGCCGCCGTTTCCTTCTTCAACATAGTTTTTTCTAACAAGAGTGTGATCCTTTGTACCTGCTTCGACCCCCGCTACGTCCCAACCATCACCTGGGTCACCGTTCCAGTCACCTATACAGTCCAAAACAGAGAAGTCTAGCTCATTGCCCTCGACCAGGCAATAGCCATCATTGCCGTTACTTAGATATTGAAAAGTATAATCTGCATGGGCTAGGATAGCTTCGTCTGCATCAGGGTGTGAGATGATAAAAACATCACCCGGAGCAAGAACAGCGCCATCAGGAAAGTTGTTCCAGTATTCATACTCTCCCTCATAGGTAGGACTGTTTCCAACATTAGGAAACGCTAAGCCCGTCATATCAACATCCGAACCTGTGCCATTATAGATCTCCAGGTATTTATTGTTACCAGACCCTTCTCCGTATTCACTAAAAAAAAGTCCGCCCTGACCATCAGTTGATGGTGGCTCTGCTGGCCACCTCATATACTGAACAGATGCACCTTCTTGTCCCGTGCCCCATTCAATCAAGTGAACATCATAATATAGATCTTCACCATTTACACCGCCTCCAGGGATTCTCATCGAGATTCTGCTTCCCACAATCATTGGAGGACTACAATCACTCAACTCTATGAAAGTGCCATAGTCATTTGGATCATTCACATCAATTGTATAACCGAATGCCCACTCCGTTCCGCTTGGATAAGGCACTGAACAGCCAGCTTCTAAATTTTCCCAAGACTCAACAGCATAGTTAAAAATTGGTTTATTATTTCCACGGGTAATAATAACATTTTCCGTAATGTAATCCTGGTACTCTGGATTATTCCAATCGGCGTTTCCTGGTTTATAAAGATACGCAGCCTGAGCATCCTCGCATGAGCTACAAAGATTCATACAAACCGGATCAAGTACCTGCGGCTGGTCTGGGACTACCAGGACTCTATCTCCCCAATATCCTCCACCGCCACATACTGGATCAAAAACCACATCATGGGGATCTCCCCAGTCGCTACCATTAATGAATTTATAAAAAACCGAGTCACCTGGTATTAGACTGACTGTGTAGGAGTATACACCGTCGCCATCTTCATCCAGCATGAAGGTTCCTGCAGGATCCCAACCATTAAAGGTTCCGGCAATATGGACCCCATTATCTGAAACAGGTTGTATGGTTAGGTCCAAATTAAAAGTGATGTCAACTGGCAAAACTTCTGCCTCGATCAAGGTTATTTCATCCATTAAAATGACACCACCAGCGTAGTCACCATCGCCAGCTCCTGAAATAGAAAATTCAATATGAAACCCGCCAATCGCGTTAAGGTCTAGCTCGCCATTATGTGATTGACCTGCCCAACCAGTCAGGTTAAATCCAGCTCCATCCCAAGAATAATTATTTTCAAGAGGTATCTTGACCTGGTTCCAGCCCGGTTCTTCATCTAGGATATAATGAAACGAGTAAAATAATTCGCCTAGTTGTTGTTCATCTAGCGACTCACCATCAAGCAATGCACCATGATCCAATAAATTAAACCTGACATGGACTCGTTCAGGGATCGATGCGCTTTCATTTATGTAGTACGCAAAGGAGAGGGTATCAAATTCTGACCAATCATAGAGACCGTTTAAGTCTGGGTGCCTGTGGCCTATACGAGTGAACCCGCCCCAGCTTTCGGTATTGTGCACACTGTATTGAAGCTCCACAGATCCTGGTCCTGCCCAAGAATTATCAGTGACGTGATTAATATTTACGTAAGCATAGTCTGGGTCTGCGTTATAATTAAATACTTGACCATCGTTCCAGTAGTTTCCATCGTCATCAGCATCAAAATTATTTACTATGTCAGAATGGAAAAAATGGATAAAGCCAAATGGGCCCGCGCCAACGGGGCCACCGTTTTCATTTGCTGTTGCAGCATCAGA